>JBDTPD010000042.1:0-13190 GCA_039932855.1 Chitinophagaceae bacterium
CAGGCGGTATTACCGCCTGACCTTTGTTTTGTTACACTGAAGCCATCAACAAGGGCTTATGTTTTTAGTTGTTCCCCCGGTGTTCACACCGGGGGTTTGTTTTTTATAAAAATTGTCTGAACGGGGATTTGGGAGGATTAAAAAGGATTTTAGGAAATACAAGAACACGGATGACACAGTTTTAAGGATCACACGGATTTTTTATTAAAATAAATCCATGTAAATCTTTCTTATCCGTGTCATCCGTGTTCTTGTATTAATTCTCCCAAATCCCGTTCAGACAATCATCACTCAAAACAATCTGCATCCAATACTAAAACCAATCGTTCCAAAATCTTTCTTCGAAAATTCTTCACGGTTAAAAATATTGGTATAAAAAACTTTAAAACCCCATCGCTGTTTTTCAGAAAAATAAAAACCCATTGAAGGTTTGATGCCTAGGCATGTTCTGTTATTAATAAAACTTGGTCCCGCCACTAAAGAGAAGTAACCCGTTTTATTCGGATGAAAAGAGGCGCCAGCAAAAATATTAACCACCCCATCGATACTTTTAATCTCATCACCATTTTGAAATACATAATATACCTTCCCGCTTTCGAGGTATAGATCACCGGTTACTTCCATTGTCAACTTGAACTTTGATGGAGTATTTAAGAATGCCTGCAGACCAAGACCCATTCCCCAGGGATTATTGCCGATTATTCTATCATAAACTGTTTTACTGAATGCGGCAGATAAATAAGCAGATACTTTATGTGTTGATTGCTGCGCAAAAATGTTGGAGAATATGAAGCACAGAAATAGCGCGGTCAGTGTTTTTCTCATAGTGAGGTTTGATGTAGGTTAGGTTTATTAGTGACAGCCATCTGCAAATTTCCGCTGCATCTATCAGCCTTGAAAATTGAATATTGCGTATTGATTATTGAATATTCTATGCCGGTCTCATAAATAATATTCAATTTTTCTAATATAACTCAGCCCCGGAATCTGCCGGTTCATTCAAATCATGCCTTTTCGGGATTCTCACATCAAATGGCTGGAAATCAGTTGTACAGGCAACAATCCTAACTTTTTAGCTCCTCAAATAGGGGTAAATGGTCGTTCAGTTGTTATATTAAAAATTACTTTTGGGCGCAGCTTTAATTTTAGACAAGGAACTCAGGTCCATTAGAATGGAAGTACAAAGCGATACCATTACCGGCTTACTGGCAAAGAAAGACGAAGCCACTTTTGAACAGGTTTTTAAAACAAATTTTAAGAGCCTGCATGCCTATGCTTTCACTATCCTGAAGGACGAAGCTGAGGCGGAAGAAATAGTGCAACAGGTCTTTTTCAAACTTTGGGAAAGATCGGATACCTTATCTATTACCGGCTCTGTCACGGCTTATCTATACCGCGCTGTACACAACGAAAGCCTGAATTTCATCAAGCACCTGAAAGTAAGATCAAATCACCGTTTACATGTAGTGCATAGTATGAAAAATGAGGCGGATCATGCATCGAAAAAATTATCATCAAAGGAACTGGAGACCAAATTGCATTCGGCGCTCAATGAATTGCCGGAACAATGTCGTACCATTTTCCAGATGAGCCGTTTTGAAGAAATGAAATATCGGGAGATAGCCGATCAACTTAATATCTCGGTGAAGACAGTAGAGAACCAGATGGGCAAAGCACTAAAACTGCTGCGTGTAAAACTGGTCGAGTTTTTAGTATTTCTGATTGTATTGTTTAATATTTAATACCACCACACCCTGGAACAAAATTTTGAACATATAAACGATGACCTGCTGGTTAAATTCCTGCTGGGCGAAGCATCTTCCGGCGAGGAACAAGCCGTGAATGATTGGATCGCAGCAGATGCAGCCAATAAGGAATACTATGAGCAATTTAAACTGATCTGGAACACAAGTAAAGAACTGGCTGTTAAATCTACTGTTGATGAAAATGCAGCCTGGCAACGTTTCCAGCAAAAAATCAGCAAGAGTAATAAAGAAACAGCATCGGTAAGAAAAATGAATACTGGCTGGATGCGTATCGCTGCTTCCCTGATTGTAGTGATTGGTGTAAGTATTCTTGGTTATTTATTATTTAATAAAGAAAACGATCCGAAACAATTGATCGCACAAACGCAGGAGAATGTATTGACAGATACTTTATCGGATGGATCAATGGTAACACTGAACAAGAGATCAGCATTAAGTTTTCCTGAAAAATTCAAAGGTGATACAAGAAAAGTAACGCTCACCGGTGAAGCGTTTTTCAATATAGCGCCCAATAAAAAGAAACCGTTTATTATTTCAGTAAATGATGTACAGGTAACTGTAGTAGGAACTTCTTTCAATATCCGTAGTGAAAACGGAAATACAGAAGTGATCGTGGAGACGGGGATCGTTAAGGTAACCAAAGCTGGAAAAACAATTGAACTCAGACCGGGAGAGAAAACAATGATCGCTGCTGCAGATATTGCACCGGTAAAACAAGAAGTGACAGATAAACTTTATAATTATTATCGTACACGTGAATTTGTATGTGATAATACTCCTTTGTGGAAAGTAGTTGAAGTATTGAATGAAGCATACGATGCACACATTATAGTCGAGGACGGTGTAAAAGATCTTCCATTAACTACCACTTTTGAAAATCTATCATTGGATAGAGCATTGGAAGTTTTGCATGAGACGTTTAATATAACTATTAAAAAAAGCGGTGATCAGATCATTCTGGAATAGCGCGATATATCAAATGAAATACATTATAATTTTAATTGGTTTTTTTCTTACCACTGCTTCCTGCTCTTTCGGCCAAAATCTTCTTTCTAGGCAGATCACATTGGACGTTAACCGCCAGCGCCTGGACAATGTATTGGAGATCTTAAGTAATAAAGGAGATTTTTATTTTTCCTATAATTCAGCCATCATCAAACGTGATAGTCTTGTAACGTTCAGTGTGCGTAACAAAACGGTACGGGAAATATTGGGCATGTTTTTCAATGATACATATGAGTTTAAAGAAAGCGGTAATTATATAATAATCCGGAAAGCCCCGATCCGAATGACCATCGTCACAAAGAAAGGAGTCACGGATGAGCGAATATATTCTGTCAGCGGATTTGTCTATGATGAACAATCAGGCGCAGCTATCAATGAGGCCAGTATCTATGAAAAAAGAGTACTGGCTTCTGCGCTTACCGATGATAAAGGCTTTTTCAGAATTCGTTTAAAAAGTAGTAAAGCATCGGCTGCTGAACTTACGATCAGTAAAGAATTTTATGAAGACACAACGGTTTTGATTGAAACACGGCGCAACCAGGAAGTGACAATCACCATGATGCCATTGGAGAAAGAAAGCAATATAATTGTTAGTCCACAGGATATTCTTCATCCTGATTCCATGAAATTAAACATCATTGTTGATAGCGCTTACATAAAGAACAATATTGCAAAAAGAGATACGGTAAAAGTAGAACGTTCAGGTATGGGACGTTTCTTGCTTTCTACGAAACAAAAAGTGCAAAGTCTTAACCTGAAAGGGTTTTTTACAACCAGACCTTTTCAAGCTTCTTTCTTGCCTGGTCTCGGTTCACACGGAAGAATGAGTTCGCAGGTAGTAAATAATTTTTCTTTAAATGCATTGGGTGGTTATACGGCGGGTACAAACGGATTTGAAGCAGGTGGGTTATTCAACATTGATAAGAAAAACGTCAGGTACATGCAAGTCGCTGGTTTGTTTAATGCAGTAGGAGGTACGATGAACGGATTTCAGGTAGCGGGTATTAATAATAGTGTACTTGATTCTGTAAATGGTTTCCAGGTAGCGGGAATTAATAATTTAGTAAAAGGAAAATTCAGTGGTTTCCAGGTAGCTGGTATTTATAATCATGTTACTGATAGCGTCAAAGGGTTCCAGTTAGGTGGTATTGCCAATTTTACGAGAAAGAAATTCAGTGGATTGCAGGTAGCGGGTATTTTTAATTTCAGCAACAGAGAAACAGATGGTGTTCAGATCGCCGGTATTATTAATTATTCAAAACGTTTACGTGGGTTACAAATTGGACTTATCAATATTGCCGATACATCTAGCGGATACAGTATTGGTCTGATCAATATTATATTGAAAGGATATCATAAACTTTCGCTTTATAGTAATGATATCACTATGTATAATGTTGCTTTCAAAACAGGTAATTCAAAATTGTATAGTATTCTGCAAGCTGGTATTAATTCTGGTATTGATAGCAAAATATACACGTTCGGATATGGATTAGGAAGCGAAATTCCATTGAATAAAAGAAAAAATATTTCTTTGAATCCGGAACTTACTTCTCAATATATCTATCTCGGTTCATGGAAGTACACAAATATTTTAAACCGGCTTACCGTTAACTTCAATGTTAAAATAAATAAATATGTGTCCTTATTCGCAGGGCCAGCTTATTCCGTTTATATGTCCGACCAGGATGTAGCCGTTGTTGGCTATCGCTTTCCTGTGCCTTCTGTCGGTTCCAAAACACAAAGCTTCAGTAATAGAGTATCCGGATGGATCGGCTGGAATGCAGGCATTAATATTTTCTAAATAAATGTTAATGCATAGGGGTAGATTCTTCCTTCGTTGTCATACTTGCAAAGAAATAATCAATGACACGGAAGAAGAAAATCATTACAATTTTAGGGATCATCTTATCCCTTTGGACAGTTGTAGCACAGGCGCAATCAACGCAGCAATTACGGGGAACTATTATCGACCAGGTATTGCAGCAACCGCTTGCAGGCGCTACGGTTACAATAAAAGAAATCAATAAATCTGTTACTACTGACGAAGACGGCTCATTTCGTTTTAAAGATCTGCCGGTAGGGTCTTATCAACTCACTGTTTCCTATACGGGCTTCAAAGATGCCATACTGGAAAATATCAGTATCAATGCTGGTAAAGAAAGTGTATTGACCATCCCGCTTGAGGCAAATATTCATACGGAGAATGAGGTTGTGTTGAAGGCAAACAGCAAAAAGAATAAGCCACTCAATGATATGAGTGCCGTGAGTGCCAGGGCATTTACTGTAGAAGAAACCCAAAAGTATGCCGCAGCTGTAAATGATCCATTGAGAATGGCGACCGCATTTCCAGGGGTATTTGCTGGTGATGATGGTAATAATGATATCATTATCCGTGGTAATTCGCCAAATGGATTGCTATGGAAAATGGAAGGGATGGATATTCCTAATCCAAACCACTTTAGCAGCGTAGGCACGAGTGGAGGGGGTATATCTATTCTTAGCTCACAGTTATTAGCAAACTCTGATTTTGTAACCGCTGCCTTTGCTCCTGAGTATGGAAATGCATTGAGTGGTGTTTTTGACCTGAAATTGCGCAGGGGAAATAATGAACGTCGTGAATATACATTGCAGGCAGGAGTATTGGGATTGAATGCTGCCATAGAAGGACCTTTTTCAAAATCATACAAAGGATCATACCTGATCAATTACCGGTATTCAACATTACAATTGCTGAATAAAATAGGCGTGTTGAAAAATAACGGATCCACTACTAATTTTCAGGATCTGTCTTATAATATTTATTTACCAACAAATAAACTTGGAACTTTTACGATCTTCGGATTTGGAGGATTAAGTAATGAAGATCATAAAGAGGTAAAAGATTCATCGAAGTGGGAAGAGACTGACGATAGGTATCCCTACAAGTTTGTAGCAAATACCTTTATGAATGGCCTTACTCATACCATTCTCTTAAGCAATCGCATGAACCTTAAATCAGGTCTTGGTCTTTCTTCCACAAAGAATGGGTATGAGGAGAATTATATAGCAGATGATTATAGTATTTCAAAGAATTACCGTGATAAGTACACTACCAAAAATATTTTATTTAACTCAACCCTGAGTTACAAAGTAAATAACCGGGCAAACTTCAAAGCTGGTGTTATTGGAAAGCTCATCAGGTTTAATTTTTATCAGTTAACGAAAGAACATGATAATGATCCGTTGGAAGAGAAGATCAATACCACAGGGAACACTTCCACAGAGCAGGCATTTGTTGAGGGTCAATATAAACCAGCTGACCGATTCACGATCAACGGTGGTTTTCATTACCTGCATCTTGATTTGAATGGTAGTTCATCTTTTGAACCAAGGGTTTCTGCCAAATGGAACATCAGCAATAAGAGCAGCCTGGCTATTGGGTATGGCTTGCATAGCCAATTGCAGACATTGGGTGTTTATTTCGCAGAAGTACATAATCCTGATGGCTCGATCAGTCTGCCTAACAAGGATCTTGACTTTACGAAGGCACATCATTATGTAGTATCGTACAGTTATAAGGTAAGTAAAAATTTATTGGCAAAAACAGAAGTGTATTATCAGCAATTATTTAATGTGCCGGTCAGCCAAAAAACCGGAAGCACTTTCTCTACCTTGAACATTCAGGATGATTATGTACTTGATCCATTAAAGAATAATGGTAAAGGAAGAAATTATGGAGTAGAGGTCTCGCTGGAACGTTACCTGCAGAATAACTTTTACCTCACGATGAGTAATTCGTTTTACCAGTCAAGGTATACGGCCGAAGATGGTATTGAACGTAACACGAGATTTAATGGGAATTATATAGGTACGCTAATCGCTGGAAAAGAATTTATCTCAGAGAATAAAGCAAAAACATTTGGAATAAATATAAAAGCCATCTATGCTGGTGGTTTGCGAACAACACCGATCGATTTCGACCAATCACAAATGGAAGGATCTACAGTGTTCATAGAAGATGAAGCATTCAGTTTGCAAAATCCTGCTTATTTCCGTACCGATATACGGGTGAGTATGAAGTGGAATCGCAGGCATTTTACCAGCACTTTATCACTGGATATTCAAAACGTCACTAACCGGCTGAATATTTATAATCAATCGTATGATAAGAATGAGAATAAGATCGTCACCAATTACCAGACGGGATTGATCCCGATCCTGAATTATAAAATTGAATTTTAACCGTATTCAAATAAAAAATAAAAATGAAACAGTCTTTAATAATATTAGCAGCAGCCTCTTTAATTGTTTTTTCTTCCTGTGAAAAAGTAGTGGGAGAAGGGCCGGTCGTTACAGAAACAAGAATGGTCGATAGCTTTACAGGTGTGTCATCAGGATTTTCCGCAACGGTTAACTATACGATTGGCCCGGTATTGAGAGTGGAAGTACAAGGTCAACAGAATGTGCTTGATGTCTTGAAAACAAGTTCAAGCAATGGCATATTAACTGTCGATTTTAAAGATAATGCCCGGGTAAAATCGCACGAACCGGTTATTGTAAATATTACTGCTCCTTCATTGGATTATATCACTCAAACTGGTTCAGGTAATATTTTTGCAAAAGGGCATATTGTATCTACCCGTCTTGATATCAACATTAGTGGTAGCGGAAATATATCGGTTGAAGATGCCGTGATCAGTGATAAGATTGATGCAAGAGTGAGTGGGTCCGGACATCTTGTTATTACAACGGGCGCTGCAAAAAACGAAACATTGCAGGTTAGCGGTAGCGGCTACATGGATCTGGTTAATGTGCCGGCTCAAAATGCAGATGTACATATCAGCGGATCAGGTTACACAAAAGTAAATCTCTCACAAAGCCTGGATGCGCATATATCCGGCAGTGGTGATGTCTGGTATTTAGGAAATCCTGTGATCAGTACGCATATTTCGGGATCTGGGAAAGTAAGGCAGTTGTAATATTTGTTGAATATAGTTGAAGGGTTGAATATGGTTAAAGGAAGTTCCTTTTAACAATTCAACCCTTCAACAATATTCAACTTTACCTTTTCTATTATGATATTGTATAAATCCTTGTTTACCGCCAAAAATTTTTAATACTTCTTCTCTTAATAAGAAAGTTGGTTTGTCTGAAAAAATGGAATTATAGGATGACCACGGCCATTTATCTATTTTGGTAAGATAACCGTGATTGACTGGGTTGTTGTGAATGTAGAAGGTGGCGCGTTTGAATTGCGAAGGTGTTTCGATTTTTACGCGACGCAAAAAGTTAATGAAAAGAGAACCTTTTCTTTTATAAACCTTATTAATTGATTTCGTATAACTATTACAGAAGTTGGAAAATCTCTCCATAATAAAATCTGAGATCAACTCGCAATGAAAAGGTTTGTTTTTTACTTCAAGAAAATGCTTTTTGATCGATGTTTCATCCTTTATTTTTACCATGAAGTGAAAATGATTTGGAAGCAGACAATAGCAATACGTATCTGCAACAGAAAGGACATGTTTTTGATAACGCTGAAGAAAAAATGGATAATCGCTTTTATCCCTGAACATTTTTTCATCTCCAATTGCCCTGTTGAAGACATGATATTGTTGACCTGGTATAAGTGGGATGTGATAATCCGGCATTCGGGAAAATTACAAGTCATACCAGACTCTTCAAGGGGAAAAAAACGTTTTGTAAACGTTTTTTAAGGGGCCCTGAACCTAAAAGGTTTCTAACGATAGCAGCTATCTACTATCATTAGAAACCTTTTAGGTTCATCTGCGCAGGTTTGTCTGCGTAAGGCAAATTTAAAGCTCCCTCACCCAAATATTTCTAAAGCTTATCGGCTCGCTCTTATCTCCATGAGCCTGCAACTTAACAGATGCAGCTCCATGCTTTTTATACGTGGGTGTGCCAATATACCTGGTGCCACCTTTTAATTCTACATTGTTTTGTACCAACACACCATTATGAAAAGCCGTCACACGTGCCGCACTTTTCAAACTTCCATCATCATTAAAACGAGGAGCCGTCCAGATGATATCATACGTTTGCCACTCACCTGGTTTCTTACAGGCATTCGCTAACGGAATGTATTGTTTGTAAATACTGGCAGTCTGTCCATTTACATACGTCTTGTTATTATAACAATCCAATACCTGCAACTCATATCCATCATCACCAGCACCAGTCGATGCTAAGAATACGCCGCTATTTCCACGTGCCTGGCCTTCACCCGTAATATCTTTTGGAATGCGCCATTCAATATGCAACTGGTAATCCAAAAATTTCTTTTTCGTTTCTATATTACCTGATTTCTTATTGACAGTAAATGCTCCTTTGCCAACTGTCCAGTCTGCAGGTTTCGTACTGTCATTAACAGATTTCCATTCATCAAGATTTTTTCCGCTGAAAAGAACGATAGCATCTGATGGTGCATCAGCAGCCGTCTTGCCCGGTGTTACCACCTTTGGTTCGGGCGACCATACTTCTGTTGCTTTAGGATCGCCTTGTTGTTGAGCTTTCAGCGATAGCGTGATTGTTAACAGGGAAATAAGAGAGAAAAATATTTTTTTCATACAGCTAAATTAAAAGTGAACGTTGATCTATAAAGTTAAGGGAGTTGCGCGAATGAAGGATTGGGAAATTTTGGAATTGGGAAATTGGGAAATTTACTTCAGTCGGAATCTCTAACAGTAATTAGTATCTCCTGGATACAAAAGTCAAATAACAACCTAAATAAATTTCCCAATTTCCCAATTCCAAAATTTCCCAATGCTCATATAGCAGAATTTCCAACAATCAAGACATAGCTTTGTTAGGAAAAATAAACCAACCTGCATGGCAACAATTCTTATTACCGGCGGCACAGGACTTATAGGGAAATCATTGGTGAATGCCCTGTTGGAAAAGAAATACGAGGTGATCATTGTGTCCAGGGAAAAGCTCGAACATCCTGATCTACGCGTAAGCTATGCCCTTTGGGATATCCGGGCGCAAACGATTGATGCGGATGCTATCAGCAAAGCCGACCATATCATTCATCTCGCCGGAGCCGGCGTTGCTGACAAACGATGGACAGTAAAAAGAAAAAAAGAAATCGTTGACAGCCGTGTTAAGAGTTGCGAACTGCTTGTGAAAGCCATCCACGATATTCCAAATCATATTCAGTCTGTCATCAGCGCCTCTGCTATTGGTTGGTACGGTCCTGATCCAGCCATTCCCAA
Source organism: Chitinophagaceae bacterium (assembly GCA_039932855.1). Classification (GTDB taxonomy): domain Bacteria; phylum Bacteroidota; class Bacteroidia; order Chitinophagales; family Chitinophagaceae; genus JAJKIP01. Next base: position 9,989 of record JBDTPD010000042.1, read on the forward strand.
TCCTCATCCTTTTACAGAGGATCAACCTGCGAATGATGATTTTCTCGGACAAACCTGTAAGAAATGGGAGGAAAGCCTGGAACCAATAACTGCTGCCGGCAAGCGATTAGTAAAAATGAGAACAGGCATTGTTCTCAGCAATGATGGTGGTGCGCTGAAAGAATTTACGCGCCCGGTTAAATTCGGACTGGCTACTATTTTAGGAAGCGGGAAACAAATGATCAGCTGGATCCATATCGATGATCTCGTCAGAGCTTATATCTATGTTATTGAAAATACACAGTTGAATGGTGCTTACAATGCAGTAGGCCCACGACCCATTAATAATAAAGAATTGGTCATTCAACTTGCCAGCTCAATAAAGGGAAAATTTTATGTACCGGTACATGTACCAGCTTTTGTGCTGAAAATAATGCTGGGAGAAATGAGCATCGAAGTACTAAAAAGTGCTACTGTTGATTGTCAAAAATTACATACTGCCGGCTTTACTTTCCTATACCCGGATATACAATCAGCTATCGAAGCACTTAATAAATAAAATGCACTAGGTCTTCAGATCTATTCTTTTAAAATAATTAGTGATCAGTACGCCAAACAAAATAATGTACGCAGATGCTGCAATCACCAATGATAGATCTGATACTGTTCTTCTTTCAAACATTGCAGGCTTGAATGGATTAGGTACCAGCGAATCTGTAGATTCCAATGGAAGGAAATATCCAAGCTGTCTTCCTTTCCATGTTAATAATACCCATAACAGGTTATCGATGATACAAACGAATCCAAAATAAAGTATTATGCTTAAACCGGTTCGTTTAACCAACATAGCAATCACATAGGCGACCATGAGATACGCCACAGCCATCAGTCCAAAATAACCTACATAATGGAACCCTTCTCCAATGCTGTATACTCCCGGAGGTGTATAAGAATAGCCTACAACTAGTCCTGCAATAATGACGACAATCGTTGAAACAATTGCCAGGAAGATCAACATCGTCAATTTCGCTTTGAAGAAATCGAAACGACTCCATCCATCAATGATATTCTGGCGGTGTGTTTTGTATTGCACCTCGTTTGTGATAAGTAATATGAATAACATGCCTACCATCACAAAGAATAGTCCACCGAAATAACTACTGCATTCCCATACTTTTGGAAATACAAAAGGATTTCCCAATAGCTTCTTTACCATATCCTCCTGGTGCGATTGTGTAGCGGACATAAAGCTATGGGCAATGAAATAAAAGAATACAGGAAAGCCTGCCGCAAAACCACCCAGCAATACCCAAAAGGTCCGATAGGTTTTCACCTTCATCCATTCTATTTGAAAAAGTCGTAGCATGTATAAAAATTTGTAGTGTTAGTTTTTTATCTGTCGCTTTGTTTACCGGTAATTTCCAAAAATCTTTTCTCCAATGATTTTTTCTTCAGATTCAATTGGCTCAGGATAATTCCTTTTTCAAAGCACCATTTATTTACCTGCATACCGGTTACATTGTCTGAACATTGTACTTCCAGCATGTTACCTGTATTCTGTATATCCATTACACCAGGCATCTGGCTGATCAGTTGTTGTAATCCTGCGAGATTATCTGATGCCATTTCGATCAATACAGACGTATCAGTAGCATCAGACAACACTTCTCTGACAGTGCTGACCTTTTTTAAATCTCCTTTCTGAATAATAGCTAAATGCGTACAAACTTTTTCTACTTCATCAAGAATGTGACTGGCCATGATGATCGTCTTGCCCTGCGCATTTAATTCCTTTATCAATTCTCTTATCTCCGCAATACCAGCCGGATCAAGACCATTTGTTGGTTCATCAAATACAAGTATATCAGGATTCCCTAACAGGGTAGACGCTATCGCTAACCGCTGTTTCATTCCTAATGAATACGAACTGAACTTTGAATCTTTGCGTTGAAAAAGATTAACTGTTTGTAATACTTTGGCAATATCTTCTTTGCCACGTCCTTTGATAGCCGCTGCGATCTCCAGATTTCTTTGACCACTCAGATAGTGATAAAAGTTTGGCGTTTCTAATAACGTACCAATATGTTTGCGTTGTTCCTCACTACCGGGTTGGCCCATCCATAGATATTTACCGGAAGTAGGTTTCAGGATATCCATCACAATGCCCAATAGCGTGGTCTTACCACTACCATTAGGTCCAAGTATTCCAAAGACCGAACCTTTCGGTACTTCGAAACTTACATTGTTCAATGCCCTGACAAAGCCATAATTTTTGCTGATGTTCGAAACCGTAAGTATAGACATGAATGAAGTAATTGGTTCTGTAGAAGAAAAGCAAGATAGCAAATAAAGTACGAAGTTAGAAATACGAAGTACGGGCCTCTGACATTGTAAAAAAGATTCAATTATCGGGAACCCGTACTTCTTACTTCATATTTCGTACTTGCTAGAAGGCTTTTTTATCCTCTGGCATCTTTGGTGTTTGTTTTTGTGTGTACATAGCCGGAGTTACCTTTTTAGGATCGCCCTGGTACACCCATGTAATATTGGTCATGTACTTTCTGAAGGTATTATTAAGTTGCTCCAGTGTTACTTTCTGAATATCGTCCTTGATCGTTACTGATCTTTTCCAGTTACCATGCTCCACTTCATTAAAAGCAAGCTGATTGGCCTGCGCCTCGTTCGTTTCTTCCCTGTAATAAATACCAGTGAGATAGCCTGTCTTTTCATTCTTTAACTCTGCTGCAGTAAACCCTTGCTGTCTGATGGTATCGATCAATGCTCTTGCTACTGCAATGTATTTGTCAGGCTCCGTAGTAGTCACATACAGGTTTGCATAAGAAGTATTACCCGGACTGAACCATGCGCCCGGTGCATAAGACAAACCATTCTTACTTCTTACTGCTAAGAAATGACGATTGGAAAAAATATTCATTGCTAATGCATACGCTTCATAATCCGGTGTACCTGGCAATGGCGCACTTGCAATACCCTGTACATAATTCGTTGCATTACCTCTTTCCTGTGGCTTAAATGAATTAGCAACAGGATGATAAGATTCTTTCTTCGCAACAAATGCTGTTCCTGCCGGAACAGAAGATAAAAATGCTTTGATCTTTTGTTCAATCACTCCTTTATCCAGATCAGCTACTACTACGATCACCATGCGTGAACGCGTGAGCAATGATTGCCAATGTTTCTTGATATCGGCTACCGTCAACTT
>JBDTPD010000043.1:0-13158 GCA_039932855.1 Chitinophagaceae bacterium
GAGTGATATGTTTCCAAAGAATAGTACTGCCTCCGTAACTGGTATTGGTGGTTTATTCGGTGGTCTTGGTGGATTCCTGTTAACCTTTCTTGTACAAAAAGGGATGTTCGTCCATTATGAATCTATCGGTCAGATCGAAAAAGGATATTTCATCATGTTCCTTATCTGCGGCGGCGCGTATTTGTTGGGTTGGTTGGTGATGCATTTTTTGGTGCCGAAGATGAAGCGGGTTGAAGATTAATGTCTGAACCAGGATTTGGGAGGATTTATGGATTTATAGGATAAAAGAACTTTATAAATACAGAAGCCGCATCATCGATGCGGCTTCTGTATTTTCTTGTAATCCTTTAAATCCTTCCAAATCCTGGTTCAGACAATAATCTTCAACTGTAAATTCTTTCCACCGAATCTCTATACTTCTCCATAATCACTTTCCTCTTCAATGAAAGTTTCGGTGTCATTTCTCCGGTGTCTACACTCCATTCATCAGGGAGAAGTTCAAAACGTTTTACCTGCTCTACGTGGTTGAAGAATTTATTGTAACTCTCTACCAGTTCGCGGTACATCTCTAATACTTTCGGATGCTTGATCATTTCTATATTACTACTATAAGTGATATGTTGCTGACGGCACCAGTCTTTCAGATTAGGAAATGATGGAACGATGAGTGCGCCAACAAATTTTCTTTCAGAACCAACAATAATGATCTGTTCGATCAGCATCGATTCTTTTAATTTATTCTCAATAGGTAATGGCGCTACATACTTTCCACCACTTGTTTTGAATAATTCTTTTTTACGATCAGTGATCTTTACAAATTTTTTGTCAACGATAGTGCCGATATCGCCTGTGCTGAACCACCCATCATGCAATACTTCCGCAGAAAGATCAGGACGTTTATAATAACCCATCATCACATTGGGTCCTTTGCAAAGGATTTCACCATCTTCAGCGATCTTTACTTCTACATCATCAATGACAGGTCCTACGGTACCAAATTTTCTATCATCAACTTCATAGCGATTCACGCTGATCACGGGTGATGTTTCTGTTAATCCATATCCTTCCAGTACAGAAATTTTAGCTGCTGTAAATATTCTGATCAATCTTACCTGGCAGGCAGCGCCGCCAGATACAATTACTTTAATGTTATTTCCTAATCCTTCGCGCCATTTACTAAAGATGATCTTATTAGCCATCGCTAATTGAAAACTATACCACATTCCCTGCTTCGTATTGATCTCATATTTAGTAGCCAGTTCATGCGCCCAGAAAAATAATTTCTTTTTAATACCTGTCAGCTCACTACCTTTTTGCATGATGCGATCATACACTTTTTCCAATAGGCGCGGAACCGTAGTAAACATATCCGGTTTTACTTCTTTCAGATTATCACCGATGGTATCTAAACTTTCTGCATAATAAATAGCGGCACCGGTAAAAAGATAGAAATAACTGATCATCCGTTCGAAGATGTGATTAAGTGGTAAGAAGCTTAATGTCTTCATATTTGGAAAAGGTGGCAAACACGGAACGCAAGCCATCACATTCGATAGTATATTCTCATGAGACAGCATTACCCCTTTCGGTGTGCCGGTAGTACCGGATGTATAGATGAGTGTTGCCAGATCTTCGTACGTGATCTTATCAGCCAATGGTTTGATGCGCAGAATATTTTCATCAGTTGCCATATTCAATACTTCTTTCCAATGTTTGGCATTAGGAACGTGTTCAAAGGTGAAAATATCAATGAGACTTGCGGCGCGACTTTTTAAACTCAATGCTTTCAGGTAAGAATCTTCGTCATTGACAAAGACATATTTTACTTTGGAGTCATTGAAAATAAATTCGAGATCGTTTACGCTGATAGTAGGATATACCGGCACCAGTATTGCTCCTATCTGTTGCACGGCCAGGTCAAGCATCATCCATTCCGGCCGGTTTTTGCACATGATCGCAATCTTATCCCTGCCTTCTATCGACATATCATTTGCGCTCACACCCATACTCAGCAGTCCGGCGCTTAGTTTGTCGACTATTTCTTTTACCTGTTGGGTGCTGTATTTTTTCCATTGACCACCTTCCTTTGCAGCCAGCATATCTTCCAGCCCACCTTTGTCAAGTTGCTGTTGCATGCAGTCAAATAATCTACGCGGTTCAGTCATGATACAATCGTTGAGTGTTTAAGAGCGTCAGCTCAGCAACAAATTAGGTAAAAAACAAAACAAAAAAAAACCTGCCGGGGAAGGCAGATTTTTCTATAAAAAATTGAAAAATAAGGTCTTTTGAGCTCAATTCGGCTTAGCGATTGAAGGTAGACGGAAAACCCGTGCCCGCCGGAGCACTCAACTTTTGTTTATTGACACCATCCTTATTCTGATAATACTGGCCCACCGGAACTTTAAAAATGCGTCCACGCTGAAAAGTGTTGAATGCTTCATATTGCTCAGCATGTGTCTTGGTCCAGTTGTCGTAAGAAACAAGATTGTCTACTGATCCAAACAACCATTGATTGTAGGCTTCAAACATGCCATCCTGTAACAATTGACGCTGATAGTCGAACAGGCGGAAAGGATATTTAGCCGCATTGTTTTGATACCAATCCAGGATAAATCTTGAACGCATCATCGTCAGCGTTTCTACATTGATACCTTTTGATGCTATCGAAGATTGTTTGTTTAGTGTTTCGAGAAATGCTTTGGAAAATTCATTCTTATTCTTTGCTTCACCTTTCATCAGGTCTGCTTCGGCGAAGAGTTTTTGTTTATAGGCATCCAGTAACAATTGTTTCATCGCTGCACCTCTTTCCGAAAGACTTTCCATGTTTACAAAGATCTCTCCGTAGATCACGCACCATGTTTTGTCCTGTGTGTAGTAGTAATATAATGCCGCGTTATAGTAGTTGCCGCTATAGCTTGGGTCTGCTTCAATTCCTTTTTCCCATTGGTCAATCGCACTATAATCTTTGGCGGCCCATAACAATTCTCCGTATTCGCTATAGAGTGGCCCGCTCTTTGGAAATTTCTTTAATGCCTTCCTGTACATCTTGTCACAGTCCTTCACTTCTTCCAATGCTTTGTAAACATTACCGGCTATCTGGTAAGTGACCACATCTGCATCATCACGATCCATCAATGCTTTTACACCTTCCAGTGCTTTTGTATAATCTCTTTTCAAATAGTAACTCATTACCAGGTCCTTTTGCAGTTCCAGGTTATTATTATCTTTTTGAAGAGCGCGGGTCAGTACGATGATAGCATTATCAAAATCACCAGAACGCATGAATGTCTTTGCTGATTCATGTAAGGTCTTTACATCATCCTGTGCAAATGATATGAGGGTGATACAAACCGCAGCAAGAAGAAGGAAATATTTTTTCATATTATGCAAATTAGACACAAACAAAGTGTTCAAAATATAATGTTAAGTCAAAATTCAAAATTAAAAAGCCAAAAAAAGCCTGATATTTTGACTTTTGACTTTTTAATTTTGATTCTTTCAAATCAAATGCGTCAGCAGCCCATCTCTCAATTTAGGCTCGAACCACGTACTTTTCGGTGGCATTACCTGGCCGCTGTCGGCGATGTCAAATAATTGCTGGATAGTAACGGGGTAGAGACTAAACGCCACTTTCATTTCTCCACTGTTTACCCTTTTCTCCAATTCTTTCAATCCCCTGATCCCGCCTACAAAATCGATCCGCTTATCGGTCCGCTGGTCCTTTATATCAAGCAATTTATCCAGTACATTATTCGAAAGAATGGTTACGTCCAGGATGCCGATCGGGTCATTGGTATAGCTATTCTTCCGGGATGTAAGGATGTACCACTGTTTATCCAAATACATGCCGAACTCATGTAGTTGTGCGGGCTTGACTGCCTCAGGACTATGTGTGATCATGAAGTCATCCTGTAGCAGGGAAATAAAATCATCGGAATCCTCACCATTCAGATCCTTCACAAGACGATTATAATCCAGGATGGCCAGTTCGCTGGCAGGGAAAATGGTGGTCAGGAAATACTTAGCATCCCCGCTATCAGGCAAGGCCTTGCTGACCTTAGCAGCTGACGCGGCACGATGGTGACCATCGGCGATATAAGTAGCAGGAACTTCTTGTGCAAATAAATTGGTGATAGACGAAACGGCTTTTTCTTCATCCACTACCCAAATGGTATGCTTGATATTATCACTAGCCTTGAAATCATATACCGGTGATTTTGTTTTTTTCCAATCATTAATGATATTGTCTACCTCCGGTACATTGTTGTACGCCAGAAAAACGTTTCCTGTTTGTGCATGAATCGTTTTCATGTGATCAATACGATCCTTCTCTTTTTCAGGACGTGTAAATTCATGTTTCTTGATCACGTCTTTAAAATAATCATCAACAGAGGATACACAGACGAGTCCGGTCTGACTGCGCCCATCCATGATCAGCTGATAGATATAGTAGCAAGGTTTGTCTTCTGTGAATACAACTCCTTTATCAATAAAATCTTTCAGGTTGTTCTTTGCGGTATCATATACTTTCTGACTATGAGAATCAGTATTATCAGGCAGATCTATTTCAGCTTTGGTAATATGTAAGAAAGAATAAGGATTACCTGTTGCTTCTTCCTTTGCTTCTGCGCTGTTAAGAACATCGTATGGTTTGGAAGCTACTTTGTCTGCGAGTTCAGGTTTTGGACGTAATGCCCTGAAGGGTTTTATCTGAGCCATTTATAAATGAAGGTTGAATGATCGTTAAATATTAACCGTGACGTTGTGCAAAATGTTTCATCAATGAAGTCATTGCTTCCACACTTTCCAATGGTAAGGCATTGTACATGGATATACGGAAACCACCGACTGAACGATGCCCCTTAAAACCATACATGCCTTCTTTCTTGCACAGATCCGTAAATTCTTTTTCGAGTGAAGTATCTTCCATTACAAATACTGCATTCATCTTGCTGCGATCCTCTTTGGCAACAGGACCTTTGAACATCGGAAGACTATCAAGTGTATCGTAGAATAAATTTGCTTTCTTCGTGTTGATTTTTTCAAGAGCTGCTGCACCACCTTTATTTTTCAGCCATCTCAGCGTGAGCATACATACATAGATGGCAAATACAGGCGGCGTATTTACCATAGAACCGTTTTCGATATGATTACGGTAATCCATCATCGTTGGGATCTTCCTGTCTACTTTACCCAATATGTTTTTATTGACGATGACAAGATTTACTCCGGCGGCACCTAAGTTTTTTTGCGCGCCTGCATAGATCAGGTCAAACTTATTGAAATCAACTACGCGGCTAAGAATATCACTACTCATATCCGCCACTACCGGTACATTGAATTTATTAAAGAAAGAAAGATCCTGCCATTGCGTACCGTAGATCGTATTGTTGGTAGTAATAGAAAGATATTTTGACGTAGCAGGGACATGAAAATCTTTTGGCAGGTAAGTAAAATTTTTATCCTTACTGCTGCAAACCACTTCTACATGACCAAATAGTTTTGCTTCTTTAATACCTTTCGTTCCCCATACATCTGTTTCGGTATAAGCTGCTACTTCATTATCATTAAGCAGGTTCATCGGTATCTGCATGAATTGGGTAGAAGCGCCGCCATGTAACAACAATGGCTCATGGTCGCTGTCAAGGTTCATTAACTCTTTTATCAACCCAAGTGCTTCATTCATCACCGACTCAAACATGGGGGTGCGGTGACCGATTTCTAAAATGGAGAGACCACTATCATTAAAATCGAGGATGGCCCGGCTCGCTTCTTCAAAAACTTCTTTGGGAAGAATAGAAGGACCGGAGTTAAAATTATGCATTACTGTTTTTTCAGTTTGAACCATATTTTCTTAAATGATCAATGAGCGGCAAAGATAACGCTAATCGGGAAGGGAGAGGGGTGAAAAAAATTAAGAATTATGAGTGATGAATGAAGAATGGGAGTTCGGATAATGACGTTGATTTTCAATTCATAATTGATGATATGTATAGATATTTCTAACACTTGTATGTATGAAATGCCGGATTTTATTTTTTTGACGCAGAGAACCACAAAGAAGCTCAGAGTTTCACAGAGATGCTTGTTTGATATTCTCTGCGTTTCTCTGAGCTTCTTTGTGGCTCTCTGTGTAGTAAAAAGCTATAATAAATATGTTTCAAATTATTCACCTTCAGTAGTACTATTCTTCCTCCAGGAATTATTTAGCTCTTCAAACTCTTTCACATCATCAACAGAAAAAACTTTACCTGATAATTGCCTAAGATCCGGTTGCCCTGCATTTACCCAGGCCGTATACCAAAAAGACGCAACTGCGAAGATCGATTGCCGCATCCTTCGCTCTACCATTCCATTTAATTGCTCATTATACTTTCTTGCATACGACTCGGAATATTGCCGCATGATCACGCCATTGTGATCCTCATACGAGTAACGCTGGTCAGCCGGAAACTGCATTGATAATGCTTTCTCGATTTTTAATACACTATCACTCGCTGCAGCACTCTCCAGTATTCTTGACCATATAAAGTCTGCCGGATTTTTTATATACACTGCCTTGCCAATAAAGAAATCCCATTCATGATCAGCCAGCAATTCAGGAATACGACTTTCCCAAAACCCATGAATACCTGCTTGTCCTGTTAATTGTCCATTATGATTTTTACTTGTATGCAAGGGCACATGTGCATCGGCGATATAATGACCGATCTCGGCAGAGTACTTTAAGATCTTCGATTGGTTTTTTTCTTTGAAAGCATTCGTCAAACGCGCTAACATCGTTTGCAACCACCACGGTACAATACCATGAGCTGATAATGTATCAATAGAATATTTTTCCACTGCCTCATTCCACTTGCGGGGTAAAGAAGTATAAGGATAAGTACCGTATCTGTCAATGTCGATATAATGACGTGGCCCTTCTTCTTTGATAACATAGCGACGCTTATCGGGATCGGTCGCATGTTCAGTTAAAAATTCAATGTTTGATTTGTACAGCACCATCATTTCAGGTGGTAGCAGGAAGACCGCGTAGTAATTGATCTTGCGATGAGCAAAGAATCCCCAGCTGAAACAGCGCAAGGAAATTGACAATGCTAAAAAAATATCACCCACTTTTTCATTTCTCACATTTAAATCGTTAGTTGTGAGTCGTCAATCGTGAGTGCTCACGATTGACAACTCACAATTCACGACTTCTCCGGAATTTCTTTTTCTGCATCCAGGTCCACCACACCACCCGTCACTGCATATTTCATCGCTTCACCTGATGTGATCATATTAATGTTACGCACTTTGCTTCTTGGTAAAATATATAATTGCCCGGCAAAATTGTATGCCTGCGGTACGTACACCGCTACTTTATCAGCGCCCATTTCAAACTTGGCCATCTCTTCATCTGTCAAAAAACCAACGATCCAGACATCATCAGCAAAAATGTTTGCCAGCACTGATTTATTAAATTTCTTTTTATCACCTGCAAACGCATTAAAGAAGTCACGTACCGAAGAATAAATGAATTTGACACCAGGCGTTTTCTCCAGCCATGAATCAAACAGGTTAAATATTCTTGATTGAATAAAAAAAGAACTCAGGTAACCGATTGTAACAACAAAAACAATCACGATTACAAAACCCAGTCCGTAATTTTTTACTTTATAATCAACGACTTTGCCATCGTACCCAATCACAGGTTCACGAAAGATCGGCACCCAGCCGTCTACCGTAGATACGATCCAGTAAATAGTATAAATAGTAATAGCCAGAGGAGCGATGATAAGAATGCCCTGCAGGAAGTATTGGAATATTTTTTTCCATCTGAAAGGCTCATGAGGTAAATAACGGGCGATACCTTTTTTCATAAATCAAAATTAGGCAATCTGCACCCAGCCGATGCAGGTATTTACATCTTTAAATACCGCTGTTCATCGGAAAAAAACTGCCATTCATCCGGAAAGTTGCCAAAAAAAGCGTTGGAAACTTTGGTGACGAAAATAGTTTCCGTAGTTTTGTCGCTCAATTTTTGACTAATATGGAGGCGAAAGAAAGAATAATGGTGAAGGCAGAAGAATTATTCATGCAGTACGGCATCAGGTCCGTATCCATGGATGATATCGCGAACAGCCTGGGCATGTCGAAAAAAACATTGTACCAATATTATGCCGATAAAGATGAATTGGTAGATGCCGTAGTAAACACACATATCACTGGTATAGAGGTCGATTGTCTCGATTGTCGCAAAGATGCAAAAGATGCGATCCATGAAATTTTTATTACCATGGAAAGAATCATGGACGAATTCAACAACATGAACCCGATGCTTTTGTATGATATGGAAAAATTTCATTTCAAGGCATACCAGCGTTTTCGCGAACACAAGGATAAGTTCCTCATAAAAGTGATCCGTGAAAATATAGAATGGGGTATCAGCGATGAACTCTATCGCTCAGATTTCAACATCGACATTATGTGCAAATTCCGTGTCGAATCAATGATGATCCCGTTTAACGTAGCGCTGTTTCCTCCGGGAAAATATAACCTGGCTACTTTATCTGAACAGATCATCGAACATTTTGTGTACGGAATGGCCAGCATCAAAGGACATAAACTAATTCAGAAATACCAGGAGCAACGACAAAAGAAACAATTGCATGATGAACCTTCGAAAAGACATCATGCGTAAAAATCAAAATCAATTATGATGAAAGCAGAAAGCAAGAGACGGGCATGGTTTATACTGGGGGCATTGTTCCCGCTGATGGTAATGGCACAAACAAGCCGCGATACCATAAAGATCGAACGGCATGAATTATCTATTCAGCAGGCAGTAGATTATGCAAACAAAAACAATGTGCAGGTAAAAAACGCTTTACTCGATATCGACATGCAAAAGCAGGTTAATCGCGAAGTAACGGCCAGCGCTTACCCGCATATTAATGGAAGTCTTGGTACTTCTTATAATCCAAATGTAGCTACGCAGGTAATTCCCAACTTCATTTCACCTTCTACTTACCAGGTGCTGATTGATCAGGGTGTGAAAGATGGTAGTGGTAACCCTATCACGATGCCAAATGATTTTGGATTCATCGCTGCACAGTTTGGTACTAAATTCAGCGCATCAGCTGGTGTTAGTCTGAGCCAGATCTTATTCGATGGTCAGGTATTTGTTGGTCTCCAGGCACGTTCAACAATCATTGACTGGAAAATAAAGAATGCTGATATAACAAAGGAAATGATCAAGACCAATGTCTACAAAGTATACTACCAGTTAGTGGTTAGTAAAACACAGATAGAATTGCTCGACGCAAATATTGCCTTGCTGGAAAAGCAAGCACACGATGCAAAGATCATGTACGATAATGGGTTTGCTGAAAGACTGGATATCGATAAAGCAACCGTACAGTTAACCAATCTTCAAAGTGAAAAGACAAGCGTATTGAATACTATCTCCAACGGTTATTATGGATTGAAAGTATTAATGGGTATGCCGATCAGGGATGAACTGGTGCTGACTGATACGCTTAACTATGATAACATAAAAGATGGGTTGCTGGAAGGAGATTATAAATACGAGGATAGAAAAGAATTTCAATATGCACAGATAGGACAAAAGCTGAATGAATATAGTGTTCGTCGTTATAAACTCAGCCAGATACCGACTGTCTCGCTTACTGGTAATTATGCCAAGAATGCTCAGCGTGATAAATGGAACTTCTTCAGCAATGGTCCATGGTACAGTATTTCTTCCGTGAACCTGAATATTGCTATTCCGATTTTCAATGGATTTTTGACAAAAGCAAAAATTGCACAGGCAAAGATCGATGTTCAAAAAACAAACAACCAGATCGATGCTTTGAAACTTTCTATCGATAACGAAGTAGAAACAGCAAAAAACAATTTCCGCTCAGCTATTACCAATCTTGATTTTCAACAGAAAAACATCACGTTAGCTGAACAGGTGTATAACCAAACAAAGAAAAAATACGAAGCAGGGTTGGCAGATAATACTGCATTGACTGTTGCACAAACAGATCTGAAAGCAGCTCAGACAAATTATGTAAATGCTTTGTACAATGCTGTTATTGCCAGGGTTGATTTCCTGACAGCAACGGGTAAACTATAAACTAACAAAATCAACAACATGACCTATAAACTGAACAATATGCAAAAGATTATTAGAATGGCACCGGTAGCAGTACTGCTTGTCTTGCTGTCGGCATGCGGAAGCAGCTCGAAAGATGAGAAAGGAAGTTTGGGCGATAAGAAAGCAAAACTTGAAGAACTGAAAGGGCAGCAAAAAAAATTAGCTGACCAGGTTTCATCACTCGAAGATGAAATTGCGAAGCTGGATACATCTGCTGCGAAAAATGAAAAAACAAAACTCGTAGCGCTTACTACACTTGGTCCTGATGAGTTTACACACTACATCGATCTGCAGGGTACTATCGATGCGGAAAATATAGCCTACGTTTCTCCGAAAGGAATGGGTGGACAGGTGACAGCGATCTATGTTAAGCAAGGTGATAAAGTTGCTAAAGGAAAACTGTTGATGAAGCTGAATGATGCAAATGAAAGAAACCAGGTAGAGCAAGCTAACATTGGTGTAGCCCATGCAAAGGATCTTTATCAACGTCGCCAAAGCCTTTGGAGCCAGAATATCGGAACCGAAGTAGAATTGATCAATGCAAAGAATGCGCTGGATCAGGCAGAAAAACAATTATCCCTTGCACAGGAGCAGTTAGGTTATACGAATGTATATGCACCGATGAGTGGAGTTGCTGAAGCAGTGAATATCCGTGTAGGTGAATCTTTTTCCGCCCAGTCTGCTACCACATTTGGTATCGTAATTGTGAACTCAGGCGATTTGAAAATAAAAGTAAATGTGCCGGAGAATTATTTAGATCGTGTAGGTGTTGGTAGCACATTGCTTGTTACACTGCCTGAAGCAAATAATAAAACGATCACAGCAAAGGTAACAGTGGCTGGTAAGATCATTGACCCTTCTACACGTAGTTTTTATGTAGAAGCGAAAATTCCTGCCGACAAAGATTTTCGTCCTAATCAGATCGCATTAGTAAAGATCCAGGATTATGCAGCGAAAGATGTAATTACTATCCCTGTAAATACAGTACAGAACGATGAGAAAGGAAAATATGTACTCGTTGCTGCTATGGAAAAAGATAAAATGATCGCCCGTAAAAAATCAATCATCATCGGGGAATTATATGGTTCCGAACTGGAAGTGAAGGGTGGTTTACAGAATGGTGATAAACTTATCACCGAAGGTTTCCAGGGCTTGTATGATGGACAGACGATCACGACAGACACAAAATAGTGAGTAGTGAATGGTGAGTAGCGAGGAACTGATACCAAAACATTTACTACTCACCACTGACAACTCACAATTAAAATTATCAAACCAATTGTATGAGTGCTTTAGAAAATATTAAGCAGAAGTTTAAACAGTTCGGACCTACCAGCTGGAGCATACGTAATAAGACTTCGATCTACCTGATAATGCTGATCTTCAGTCTTATGGGTATATTCCAGTTTGTTACATTGCCCAAAGAACAGTTTCCGGATATCGTGATTCCAACGATCTATGTATCGACTATCAACGTGGGAAATTCTCCAAAAGATATAGAGAACCTGATCACGCAACCGATCGAAAAACAGATCAAAGGTATTACAGGCGTTAAGATCAATAAAGTAACCAGTACCTCTATCCAGGATTATTCTGCCATCATGGTCGAATTTGATACGGATGTAAAAACAGACGAGGCACTGCAAAAAGTAAAAGATGCTGTTGATAAAGCAAAGACGGATTTACCAACAGATCTCACACAGGAACCTTCTGTACTGGAAGTTAGTTTTTCCGAACAGCCGATCATGTATGTCAACATCAGTGGTAACTATGATGTAGTGCGGTTGAAGCAATATGCAGAAGATATGCAGGACAGGTTGGAAGAATTATCACAGGTCACTCGTGTCGATATCGTTGGTGCGCCAGAACGTGAGTTTCAGATCAATGTTGACAACAATCGTATGCAGGCTACAGGTATCACCTTTGATGATATCGCCAGTGCAGTAGCAAGAGAGAATATGGATATTACTGGCGGTTTGCTGGAAGTCGGTAATATGAAACGTAACCTTCAATTGAAGGGGCAGTTAAAAACAGAATTCGATATTCAAAAGATCGTATTACGCAATAAGAAAGGCGCACCGGTGTATCTGAAAGATATTGCCAACATTAAGGATACAACGAAAGAAAAAGAAAGCTATGCGCGACTGGAAGGGAAGAATGTAATCACGCTGAATATTATCAAGCGTGCAGGAGAAAATCTGATTGAGACAGCAGGTGGTGTTAAGAAAGTGGTAGAGGACATGCAGAAGAATAAATTTCCCCCGGATCTGAATGTAGTCATTACAGGTGATCAGAGCAAAGCTGCTGCTACTTCTTTTAATGATCTGGTAAACACGATCGTACTTGGGTTCTTATTCGTATTGATCATTCTCATGTTCTTTATGGGTGTCACCAATGCGTTCTTTGTGGCGCTATCGGTACCATTGAGTATGTTCGTAGCATTCGTGTTTCTTCCGGCAGCTGATCTGATCGTTGGCTCACACGTAACATTGAATTTTATCGTGTTATTCGCCTTGCTTTTCGGATTAGGTATTATCGTGGATGATGCGATTGTAGTGATTGAGAATACACACCGGATTTTTGTTGAGAATAAAGGAAAATTATCAGCCCGGAAATCAGCCATGATGGCCGCAGGAGAAGTATTCATTCCTGTACTGGCTGGTACGTTGACCACACTGGCGCCGTTCTTCCCATTACTATTCTGGCCGGGTATCATTGGTAAATTCATGGTCTACCTGCCAGCAATGTTGATCTTTACGCTGACAGCATCATTGATTGTGGCGTTTATCATGAATCCTGTGTTTGCGGTAGACTTTATGAATCATCCGGAAGGAGAACATGTAAAACGCAAGTCCGATATTTTTAAAAAACCAGTTTTCTGGGTAGCATTGGCAGTAGGAATATTACTTGATCTGCGTGGACTTACTTTCTTTGGTAACATTCTTATATTCTTTGTACTGTTAGTGATCCTTAATAAGTATAATCCCTGACGTAATGGGCGCTTATTGTTATTT
>JBDTPD010000044.1:0-12986 GCA_039932855.1 Chitinophagaceae bacterium
GTAACTGATAAGAAGAGAAGTCGTATGCTTAAACGGAATGGCATTTTTCCCATGGTGTACTTGTTTGAGCAAATGTAAAGAAAAGCTGTTAGCGGTTAGCTAATAGCTGCTGGTGCATAACAGGTTTAATGTTGTGATTGTATTAAGTTTTTAAACTAATAGCTAACAGCTAATGGCTAATAGCTTTCCCTACTTTTGTAAAAAAACACATGATACTAACAACCACTCCCAGTGTAGAAGGAAGACCTATTCAGGAATACCTTGGAATTGTAAATGCACAGAGTATTATCGGTGCCAATATCTTCAAAGATTTTTTGGGCGGACTACGCGATGTATTCGGAGGAAGAAGTAAAACTTATGAAAGAGTTATTGAAGAAGCGAAAGAAGATGCACTGCGGGAACTGTCTCAGAAGGCACAATCGTTGGGTGCAACTGCGGTGGTGGGGGTAGACCTCGATTTTGAAACCGTAGGAGGAAGTGGCAGTATGCTGATGGTAATTGCTTCCGGAACAGCTGTCCGGTTGTAGGTGTTTATACTAATTGCTACAAAGTATAGAGGCACATCTGCTGATGGTGCTTTTACAAGCAAACCATTAGAAAGGGTAAGGCCTATGGTATTTTTATGTAACATGAATGCTATTTTTTCATGCATAATAATTTGAAAAACAATACACTGTGCAGTCATGAAGAATTACTTAAAATAATCCGGAAAATACTATGAAACACTGCGGCTATTACCTTTCTTTGCCCTGTCGCCGAACGAATGAGAGGAGTAAATGAACTAGATCTTACAATAAGTTGACAGAAATAAAATTCAAGATATTTGGTTTATAAGAGGGCCAATTTTAGCCAGGGGTGGTTTCCCCTGGCTTTTTTTATGCTTATTACTGAACGATCATTGTCTTTTGAAGTGATACACATAAGTGTGAAAGTCTGATTCGATAAAAGCCTTAAAATGATTGGTGCCGGTAAAGTTCATATCATTAAAGAATTCACTTTTCACATCCTGTGAAGTAAAATCAACGGCTGTTATCAGCAACGTCCGCGAATCAGTTTCATTTACATGACTTCTTTTTATATCCCAGGTACCATTGTACAGAGCACCGGAACTATTAGTAT
Source organism: Chitinophagaceae bacterium (assembly GCA_039932855.1). Lineage (GTDB taxonomy): Bacteria > Bacteroidota > Bacteroidia > Chitinophagales > Chitinophagaceae > JAJKIP01. The sequence continues at coordinate 1,120 of JBDTPD010000044.1, forward strand.
AAGTCAGACCACCATTACTCGCAAATATGAATTTGCCTTCGGTAAAAGGAAGATGGCTAACACTACCACCGATACCACGACGATCAACATCCGTTAACAGCCATGTACCTTCAATCCGGCTATCATATGATTTGAATGCATCCTTACTGCATCCTGCAATAAGAAAAGTAGAAAGAATAAAAGGGTATAATTTTTTCATAGTTGCTTTTTACCGGTAAGTTGGCATTTTTATTTTTTACTTGCATCAGCCTCATTTTTCCTTTAACCAAATATTATCTTAATGTTGATTTTTGTAAATACTTTTTTGAAGTATGTACGATGTCGGATGTACGATGTACGACTTTCCTCAAATGAAGAATCGTCAGATACCAGACTGGCGTACATCGTACACCTTACATCGTACATATACTTCCGGCTTGTTTGCAATCAATAATACTGCCTTCTATGCAGGAAAACACCTATCGACTATTAAGAGGGTTTGTAAGATGCGTCGTCGAACCTGCTATCGCTAATTGCGAAACATCCTATTTTTTCCTGATGCACTTAGTCGTTCCTTTACCTCCTGCAATTCTTTAATAAGAAGCTGCTAACTGTACCTTTTTCAAATGAATATCCAAATATGAAGACGCCTCCAATGAACCGAAATGCTGCCAACCGTACAATGCATAATGCAGGCACTGATCATTCCTTTGTCTCTTTACAATTACTGGTCAACCATTTTTTAGGTAAATGCATGACTGAAGCTTTCCGTACGAAAAGTGTGATTGTAAATAACGTACCGCGTGATATACGTGTGTCGAGAAGCAACGCCATTGTTGCTCCGGTCATTCGTGAATTATTAAATACTGTTGCGAGGAATGCACGCAATGGTGATATCATTGTTGCGGCAGAAAGATTCCGCAATACAATTATTTTAAAAATACAAGACCGTAATAACTATAATGGTTATGCATTGACATCAAGTCTTCTTAGTCTTGAATCCGATGCCTTAATGGTTGAAGGAAATATTACGGTAGAAGGAGCGCAGCAGAAAGTGGTAACTGTGTCTTTTAGTTTCCCGGGAGACTCAGATGATAATGAGTGTAACAGTTAGATGAAGATTTTGAAATTTTGGAATTGGTAAATTGGGAAATTTACTTCAAGAGAAAATATTTCTGATAAAGTCGATTTCCCAATTTACCAATTCCAAAATTTCAAAATCAAAACGTTCTTCTATTTAAAGTAGTGAACCGTTCCATCCGGATATCCAATGATCACTTCATCGCACATGTCTATAAATAATCCCGTTTCTACTACACCGGGAATAAGATGTAATGAGGAATTCAATCCGGCAGCATCATCGATCACGGGAAAATGACAATCGAGTATATAATGACCATGATCGCTGATAAAAGGTTTGCCTTCCTTCATGCGTAAGATAGACTGTACATTATAATTTTGTTCAACCCGAAAAGCCACTTGTTTCCATCCATAAGGGACTACTTCCAATGGTAAAGGAAATTGTCCCAGTTTATCTTTCATTTTATTGTTATCGGCAATAACAACAAACTTTTTTGCAGCTGCTGCTACCATTTTCTCCTGCAGCAATGCACCTCCACCACCTTTGATCAATTGTAGATGATGATTAGTTTCATCGGCTCCATCGATCGCCAGATCAATAGCAGGTACTTCATTCAATTCCATCATAGAAATACCCTGGTCTTTTGCCAGGTTAAATGTTTGTAAGGAAGTAGGCACTGCTTTGCAAATAAGGCCTTCTCGCACTTTAGCAGCAAGTGCTGTAATAAAATGAGAAACGGTAGACCCTGATCCTATGCCGATAGTCATACCGGGCATCACGAGGTCTACCGCTTTTATACCAACCAATTTTTTTATCTGTTCCGTATCCAGCATATCTCTGTAAAGGGGCCAAAGATAAGATTACTACTGCAATGGCCTACGCGTCTTCGTCATCGAGGATATTCCATGGATTGGTGCCTTGTTTTTTTGGAATAGCAGAAGATAACTCTTTACTCTCTTCATCAATCTGGTCAGGAAGATCATCAATAGCACCTTGTTCTTTTTCAAAAGAATCTTCACCAATCTGTACATTCTTCAGATCGTCTTCAGTGATCACATCATTTTTATCGGAAATATGCTTGTGGATCTTATCTTTTAATGATTTGGTACTTTTCGATGTCTTCGGCTGCTTATCTTTTTCGTTCGGTTTCATGACAAGGGGTTTATTAGTATATCGAAATTGTGTGCCAAATACTTGATGGCAGCATTAATAGATGCCGTCCAATATTCTGCACGGGGCATTCTTGTGGGTTGTAAAAGTGGGTAAAATATTCATCACAGCGCCCCTTGTTACTGATTTGGACGGTTGCGGGATTCAAATTTTAATATAACATCCTTGTTATGTTTGAGCAGCAGCGCGTTGCCCTGAACCTCGTATTTATTCACATCTGCCAGGGTATTTAAAAAAGTAGTTTCAAAGGAAACATCCTCGCAACTCATCTTTGTGCTGATCACTTCGCCCAACGAAATCTTATCATTTCTAAGCTCATAATTGCCATTGATACGGTTACAGCCTCCATTGCCAGTAAACCTTTTTTCTGTCGGAGAAAATTCAATAAATGCATCTTTACGGGTACCGCTAAGCTGTACAGGTACGCTCTTTAATTCTGTCAAAACCCAGCGTTGATTACCCCAGTTATAATCAGGCGATAATTTTGGACTACAGGATGTGGTGGCAATCACAGCGATCAATAATATAAAAACCAGTTTTTTCATCTTAAATAGTTTAATGTTTTTTGAGTTCGTCTACAGAGTAAGGCAAAAATCAGGCTAGAGGGAAGCTGCCAGCAATTAGCTGTTAGCGAGTAACGCCCAAAAGGGAAAATATATGACTAAAAAAGATAAGGTTTTGAGAGGCTCTAAAAGCTAAAAACTAATAGCTGATAGCTTTCCCTCCCTTCCCTTGTAAGTGCTACAAAATAATATTACATTTAGAGTCTACTAGAAAATTCAATCCCCCTGATCATACTCCGTGCTCGTTTCTTAACCAAATTATTAGAATATGGGGGTCAAGTCATTTCTCATTGTCTTTCTTTTTGCCACTACCTGTTGTCACGCGCAACAATGGGAACTGGAAATAATGCCGGGAGCGGCTGGCTACCAGGGCGACCTGACTCAACAACGGATCCCTTTTAAATCGATTGGTCCCGCAGGAGCAATTAATCTTAAATACAACACGGGCGATATGATCATTTTCCGTGGTGGTTTTGCCTGGGGTCAAATCAAAGGCGATGACAGGGACAACAGGCAGTCAGATATTCACAGCCGTAATTTGAATTTCAAAACTGATCTGTGGGAAGTAAATCTTTGCGCTGAAGTGCTTGTACTTGATCCTGAATCGTACGATGCATATCCATATTTATTTCTTGGCGCGGGCATGTATAAATTCAATCCTTACACATACGACAACAGTAATAAAAAAACGTACCTGCAGCCATTGAGTACAGAAGGGCAGGGGCTACCTGAGTATCCAAACAGAAAAAAATATTCACTTACACAATTCTGTATACCGTTCGGTGGTGGATTTAAAGTAAAGATGACCGAGAAGATCGCGTTGAGTTTTGAAATAGGTGTACGCTTTTTATTTACCGATTATCTCGATGATGTCAGCGACACGTATATTGATCCGGCCATCTTGTTATCAGAAAAAGGCCCTAAGGCTGTTGAAGTAGGTTTTCGTTCTATGCCATTGGCAAAAGAAGGTGATCAGCGAGGCAATCCGAAAGCGAATGATATGTATGCATTTTCCGGAGTAAAAGTGACGTTTGGATTAGGACATAAAAAAGATCGATAGATATGGAATTTCAATTAAGAATTAAGAGTTATGAATTATGAATCTGTATACACCATTCATAATTCATAACTCTTAATTGAAATTTCTGCATTACATTATTCAGGTCATCTTCATCACTCCTCTCACATACCCTACCGATTCTGCCAGGCCAGCGAGTGGTGCGTCCATATCTTTTTCATATTCAAATCCGACTACACCTGCATAGCCGATTTTCTTAAGTGTTTTAATGATCTTCGGTATATCAATGACACCATGACCTATCTCTAACGGCTTACCCTCTGCTACATTTTTATCCTCATCTTTCATATGCATGTCGAGTAACCTGTCTTTATACCTTGAGATCATAACTGCTGGATCAAGTCCGATACGTACAACGTGACCAACATCAATACAAAGTCCTATTCGTTGATCAAGATCTTTAACCTTGTCATATACATCCGATGGACTTGTATATAATTTATCACCGGGACCATGATTATGAATGGCCAGTTTGATGTCATGTTTTTTTACAAGTTCGTTCACCTGTGGTAATAATTCATGATTCGGTACACCAATGATCATTTCAAGACCAGCTGCTTTTGCATACCTGAAAGCGTTATCAACTTCTTCCGGCGTTTTCATGTAGATAACACCGGCACCATATAAAGTCAGTCCGGCTGCCTTTATTTTTTCAGCAATTTTTTTCAGGTCCTCGTCTGAAGTCTGCAAAGGCATATGCGAATCTTTCAGCGAAATATAATTAAGCCCTAATTGCTTTGACCATTTGATGGTATCATCCAGGCTGAAGCTTTTAAACGTATAAGAGGCAAGTCCGAGCCTGAACTTTTCTTCTTTATGTGCAGGTGCATTGCTGATAGCACCAGCGGCAGGAAGTATGGCGGCACTGGTAATACCAAGGCCAGTCAGCTTCAGGAATTCATTTCTGGTATATTTCATATTGACAACTGTTAGTTAAATGGAGCGGTGAAGAATAAGCGAATATAAGATTTTGAAATTTCTCAATTTCCCAATTCCAAAATTCCAAATTCTTTCCATTCACTATCTTTAGAACAACTAACATTGCCAACATGAAAAAACGTCTCCCGCTTTTTTTATTAATTATTATTTCTCTCCCCTTATTTACGATTGCCCAGACAGGAAAAGTATATGATAATCTTTCATTGCCCAGTAAGATCTTAAAAATGGATAGAAAATATTCCGTCTATCTGCCTCCTGATTATGAAACGTCGGATCGCAGTTATCCTGTATTGTATCTATTGCATGGAGCCGGTGACGATCAGACTGGTTGGGTACAGTTCGGTGAAATCTTAACGATAGCCGATAAGGCCATCAAAGAGGGGTCGGCTACTGCAATGATCATTGTTATGCCGGATGCTAATACGGGTCAGCGTGGATATGATAATAATGCAACAGGTACCTGGCGCTATGAAGATTTTTTCTTCCAGGAATTAATGCCTTTTATAGAAAAGAAGTACAGAATAAAATCAGAAAAAAGATATCGTGCAGTAGCCGGTCTCAGTATGGGCGGTGGAGGTTCGTTTTGTTATGCCCTGCATCATCCTGAATTATTTTCTTCCGCTTGTCCGTTGAGTGCGGCTACCGGTCCCCCATCATTGGATTTAGCAAAAAAGAATCTGCAAAGAGATAATCCAACTATTGCTGATTCGCTGGTTGAGAAATACTATAACAGGCAAAGTGTACTGGTCCTGGTAAATAACATGCCTGACAGCCTTAAAAAGTCTGTCCGCTGGTACATTGATTGTGGTGATGATGATCGCTTATCTGAGGGCAATAGCCTCGTCCATGTGGCTATGCGGCAGCGCGAGATCCCACATGAGTTCCGCATCCGTGATGGAGGGCATACGTGGACCTATTGGCGCGGGTCATTACCTGTAGTACTTGAATTTGTGAGCCAGGGATTTCATCAGTATTAAAAACAAAAAAGCCATGGATCATTACTCATATGATCCATGGCACAAACTAAAACTCACTATCGCTCTTATTCCTCTTCGCTTGCTCTCAGTTCGGTATTAACCGCTGACTCAATGATCTTGTCGCTGCCAGCTGGATTGTTTGTGTTCTTATTGGTGGTATTTTTAGCTAATAACTTTTCTTCCATTTTTGAATTCTGTTTGGCTACAAAGTCGATCATCTTCTTTGTATAGTCTGCTACCTCTGCTTTTGTCAATGTAGTAACACTACCATCACCTTCGAAATAATAATGGGTACCTATAAATTTCTTTACGTGATCCCTTGTTTCAGCAGGCAGAAAGTATTGCAGCTTCCAGAAGTTACGGCTACCTGATTTCTTAATGGCTTTATATACGCCACCAGGACCAGCATTATAAGCAGCGATCACGAGTAACCAGTCACCAAATTCATTATAAAGATCTTTCAGGTACTTCGCAGCAGCTACCGTGCTTTTATATAAATGCTTACGCTCATCATACTTCGCTGTAACTTTCAATGAAAGCAAACGTGCAGTTACAGGCATCAACTGCCATGTACCGGCCGCACCTACTTTTGATACTGCTTTTGTCGACAATTCAGATTCAATAACAGCCAGGTATTTTAATTCCAATGGCAAGTGATAGTGACTGAATACAGTATCAATAATAGGAAAGGTATTCACACCTCTTTGTCTTACCAGTTCCAGCATTTCGCTATTGGAAACTGCATAATCGGCAACAAATTTCTTTGCTTGTTTATTTAACGTGATAGCAGGCGCATTAGCTATCTCCGTTTCAGGAAGGCCGCTCAACTGAAGCAGTTGTGGATCAAATTTCACCCACATTGCTGTATCCGCCGGAGATTGATGCACACTCGCAGAAGGTACTAAGGTACCAGCTGTGGTAACAACAACTACAAGGATCATCATGCCGTTAGTAAAAAGGCCTGTTTTAAGTAATTTTCTCTTCAACATCGTTTTCATTATTAGAATAAACAATGCCGACCCTAAGGGTTTGGATTGTGGTGGTAGCCATAGGCAGGATAGAATCTTTCTGAATAGAATATTGGGGAGGTAGTACTGCAAGTAATTCCGAGGGGTACGGTTAATTAGGCTTTTCAAAATGTCCCGGAACGCTGTACGATTCATCAACTGAACCAGAGCAAAAGTACCCTGAAAATCCCGCCTATGCTAGTTTTTAACCCAAGGAAAACTACCTGGCATTCATAGAACCATGGTTTCCATTTGTATAAGACTCAAAATAGTTTCCTGTTAATTAGTCATGCTTGTTTGTCAGAAAAAAACAATCTTCGTAGCAGCGTTTTTCAATGAGTTACAGCCTATGTCATGGTAAAAACCACAACGACTTTTTTTATTTTGTAAATAGCGAAAAGAAGAAAACCGAATAATGATTGTTTATGGTAACCCGTGGATTGTTTTATTACTGGTAAAACTACAGTAACAATTTTTTTTGTAGCTGTTATTAATATCGTGTACAAGTCAGAAATTATACCGCTAATTATATTTAAGAAAGAAAACCTGGTAACACTAGCCATATGGTCTTTCTTTTCTTTTGGAGTCATTCGTTTTTTATTAATATTCGAATATCTTATTTCAGATAAGCTTTCTTATTTACTTCTTATTTGTTTATTATACTCCCTGTTCTTCTTCATCTATTACTTTATTGCAAAACGGTCATTAAGGTATGAGTTCAATTATATCTCGTATCTGTTAAGTAATATTTTATATGGTCTCTTGCTTGTTTTGTTTTCTTATGGATATTATAAAGTGATTATGCTTCACAATGTCGGATTTGATTGGCAGTTGCAGACGCTCCTGTTTGTTGCCAATATATTACTCGGCTCATTTCTATATTTGTTTACATTAATAAAGATCAGGTGAGATTTAAACTTATTTTTTTATCCCTGGGGCTTGTATTGCTATTTATTGCGTCCATTTTTGATGTCAACTACCTCAATTATGAAAGTCCTATAGCCTATACCGGCGTGGGAGAGATCAGCTTCTATGATTTCAAAGGATTAAAAAAGCCTTTTACCACCTTAGATGGCATGAGTGAATTTGCTTTTATCGAAACAAGCCGGGAAATAGATTTCCATGGTCCGGGAGAAGTTGCGATTACTACTTATTTTCATCCATCCAGATCCTACGTTTTTGCAAAAGACATAAGAAACCCTGATTTGCTGAGACATGAGTTATACCATTTTCATATTGCCGAATATTGTAGCCGGTTGTTCAGGCAGGAAATTTCTTTAGTCAACGCAATAGGTCATGAAATGATCACTAAGCTGTCGGATAAATATGAGTTGGTTGAAGATGAATTACAAAAGCAGTATGATGAAGACTCTTATCATGGATATGTATTACAACAACAAAAAAAATGGGAAAAAGATATCGATCAAAATCTACTTTCGTTAAATAAATATGCCGATCCAATAGTGCGTATAATGGGCCAACCATAAATTATATATATTTATACATGAAAAAGAATGTAATAAAATCCTCTTTGTTAGTAACATTGCCTTTTTTCTTATTAGCGATTTTAGTCTCTTGTGGAGGAGGGGACTCTGGATTTCCTACTTCTAAAAAGTTCTGGACACCCGAAGACTATCTTGCCGTCAACCAGGAGCTTACCAGCCTTAAGTATAATGATAAGGAAATGCCGAACCTGGACAATCCGAATAATGCTAACATATTCAGGAAAATAGTAGATACCACTAATGTTACTGTCGTAACCACCGACAATCAATTAGGCGTAAAATATCGTTCAGATTTTGCAAGTAGTATGTTTGATCAATATAGAGATCTGGTCTCCGCATATTCCGGGTTAGACCGCAGTGATAAGTATAAATATCCGGAGGAATTAGTAGGCATATGGAAATTTGGATTGGTACTTCAGGTTTACTACATCACTCTCAGTAACGAGAACAGCATGAAAAATTCGGACAATCCAGGCTCTTCCGATGTCCTTAATCTGATCAGCAGAAATAAAAATGTGATCATCGGCAATTATGATCTTTATCTCGATATAATCAATTTTGAAGAAAGATTCAATGATAAAGCGCTCATCAGTTATGCAGAAGGGTTAAAATATTTTGCCCGCTTGATTAATGTAGTTGCTCCTGATGGAGATTACGCTAGCATGTCGGCTAAAATTGACAACATGCTTAAAAAAACTAAAAACACTCTTATTGCTGCTGAATTGCAAAATATTCAAAACCTGATAAAGAGTAAAATAGCTCCCGTGCCTGCAGCCTGATAAATATTTTTATTGAAAGCAATCGCCGGTCATTTAGTTCTATTTATTGGAGGAAGGCATTACCCCTAATAGTTTTAAAAGTGCTCCTACGCCACCAAGTGCCGCACCCAGGTATGCTAGCAAACTGGTGAACGAATCACGTTGCGTTGTAAATAAGAATGCACCTAATGCAATTACTACAATCAATATCGGTAATTGAAAACTATTCCAGCTTCCTTTCTCAGCCGCTTCTTCACGCAGCCTGAGTATTTCTTTTTTATCAAGACGGGTAAAAATAAAATTCCTGAAACTTTTACTCATGATCTCATAGCCGGCTGTATTCGTAAGACGTTTGGTCAACCCCATATCTGCAAGACGGGTAGCAATATCACGATTTGCCGGATTGACCATTTCATCCACGGCTATATCATACATAGTTCGTTGTTCATCAGGACAAAGAGACTGCCACGTTGCGAGATAATAATTATGTGCGAGCGATTGTATCTGCAAACAGGTATTTTCATATAGATTATCAAAATGCCTTCCAATGATTTTAATCATGTGCGACTCGTGGGCATCTTTAAAATCAAAATGAAAACATTCTTCTTTATTTTCCTGTAAATACTTCAGTATCGGGTCACGCAAGCCCCGTAAAAAATCACTATGACTGCATTCTTCATCAAGTCTTGCCAGGAGCAATGATAATTGCGTTTCCAGGTAAACAGGCAATTGTCGTATTTCATCATTTTTACTTTTTTGCTCATTGAAAAACTGCGTAATATTAGTATTGCAAAACGAAAACAAGGCTGCTTTTGCCTGGTCACTTTTATTCTTATCTTTTTTCTTTACTTCATCTTCCTGTTTCCAATGATGATAGGTTATGTAAAACTTGTTCATTACATTTAGCCAGCGTGCACTCATATCTTTTCCCGGATTGTCTTTGTCCGGCGCAGTATTAATATCCATAGATTCAAAAGCACGCGCTGAAAGAATGACAATTTGCTGATTCTTCTCCCGCAATAATGATTCGAGCAATGATAGTTTTTTATTGCTGACATCCAGATCATTCATATACATTTCAAAATGGCGGATCAGGATCACCCGTTTCACTTTAGGAAATTCATCAGTGGTTTTTAATATTGACTCGATTTTTTCATCAAGCATAGTGGCTATATCCAATTCAAGAAGTTTTGCGCCGGTTATTTCTGCATTCTTTTCCAGGAACGCTTTTATTGCCCGATGCTTACCGCTGTTGACAAGGCCGGTTACATAAACATTCTCTCCTTCCGGCAGTTGTTCTACAAATTCATTTTCGAATTTTCCATAATAAGCCGCATCATTGTATCCATCAAAGAATATTCTTTTTAGAAGAATTCTTAATAAAAAGAAATACCCCAACAAGAGCAGTAATAAAATACCAAGAAAACCAATAAATGACATACTATCTTTTCTGATGGCTTCTGCTGTTTTTTGCAAGCCACTTTCAATAGGGCTATGGATATCCAGTGCTTGTGTGGAATCAGGGAAAGGCGTAGTGCGGATGATCTTATAATGGAGAGATACTTCATTTTTCTTTTTAGAATAGGCCCAGTTAAAATCACTGCAACTATCATAGCGATCCTTTAAGAATTCTATTTGTGTAGAATATGTAGAAAATGACGGCTTGATACTTTTATAAAATACTTCGAAATGATTTTTTGAAAGATCGCCATCGGTACATGGCTTGTCTGATTTATTAATAGCAGTAGCAAAGCTCTGGTAAAAGAAAGGGCTCTGATAGGAAATATGAAAATCATTGTTTGCGGCCGCTAATGTATCTCCTGATTGTAGCGCCAGCCGGTTAGCAAAATCGAGTTGACTATGTTTTAAGGATAATAATCTTTCTTCCTTGAATGACATAAAATAGAAAATAACAGAAGGTGCTATAGCCGTAGCGGCAATAAATCCGAGAATAGATGAACGGTACCACCAGCGGTAATTTTTACGTTGTTCTACTGTGCCCATTGTTCTTCTCAATTTCGCTACCGGGTTATTTCCCTGCTTTATATTTTTTCTTGAGTTGATATAGTGTATTATTTTACCAACAATATAAATAGTCACAAATAGGGCTACCTGCGAAAAAAGAAATGGCCCCCATCCGTTTTTATTATAGCATAGGTTGACAAAGAAAATAGAGTTGACAACAAGATAAAATATCGCCAATACACGGAAAGGTTTTTCCGCCTGTGGCTTTAGTGGATTATCTCCGAGTCCCAGCAGGTTGATCACGAAATGCCAAAGACTCCTGAGCCAAATGAGAATACCATATTTGAGTTTCTTTTCATTTACTTTTCCAGCGAAAAAATTCAGTCCGGTAAACTGGTAATAGGCATAAGAGATAAGAATAAATGCATAAGAGAATGAAATGCCTACCTGGCAAAGTTGATCCGGACTTTTATGGAGAGCAAAAAATAGTCCCTGTAAAATAATCGCTGCTCCATACACGACACTCACACGCTGGTAAGAATGGATCAGGGTACTATCAGGTTGCAGCCAGGAAAAAGAAGAGGATTGATGCTGTAACAGAGATTGACGATAGCCTACTATTTGAATAATAAGAATGCCTATCAGTATAACTGCCAGGTTCATCATCATAAAAATGGAACAGGCGCTGATCATATCAAGATCCTCTGACCAGAGTGGTTTCATGTCTCTGAATGCAACGATTGAATAAGGCATTCCTTCAATCGGTTTTACATAAAAACGCTGATCGGTGCCGGTGTATCTTGCCCCAAAGTGTCCTTCGCTTTTTCCCTGTAATAGGGAAATCA
>JBDTPD010000045.1:0-12905 GCA_039932855.1 Chitinophagaceae bacterium
TATATCTTATAAACTGGCCCTGAGTGTAAATGCCTTTGACTAATTGAAACTTGAGGCGATCATTATCTTTTTTCAATGAATCAATTGCCTTATTCAACTGACGCATACTATACACGCGTTCATTATTCTTATTGGTACTATCGGGTGTCCAGTTGATCTGGAACTGTGTAAGATCGAATTGCTTTTTATATTCTTTAAACCCCATGCGGATAAATTCTGATTTACCGGTATTGTCGCCTCTTTCTTCATATCGCCAGCCATCCCGGAGATTGAATTCAAGAAAACGTTTATTATCTGATACGCGCATGATACCACTTTTGGCAATCACAAAATTATCCTGCAGGTCAGTTCTTTGTTCGTATACGATTACATCACGGATGACACTGTCATTGGCTTCTTTTCTTCCGATCTTAATAGCAAACCCATTGATCTTATCATAAAACTCTCCTTCTTTCAGATCAAACGCAGGCTTTGCGTATACGATATCCGTTAAAAGCGTTCTTGATTTGAGAAAGGCTACCGGAATAACATAATTAGAAAATAAGAAGGCAATACCACTTACAAAAATGGCGATGATGAATAATGGTCGCATGAAACGAAGCAGAGAGATGCCTGATGATTTGATGGCGACGAGTTCAAAACTTTCACCCAAGCTTCCGAAGGTCATCAATGAGGAAAGAAGAATAGCGAGTGGTAATGCCAATGGAACGAGTACCGCACTTTGAAACCAGATAAATTTCAATACAACATCGACACCCAATCCTTTTCCTACAAAATCATCGATGTATAACCAGAAAAACTGCATGATCAATACCAGGAGGGTAATGAAGAAGGTGGCAATGAAGGGACCGATGAAGGCCTTTATAATGAGTTTGTCTAATTTCTTGAACACTTATCTTTAAGTTATGGACGCAGCAAAAATAAGGCTTTCGCCAGAGGAGGCAGCATTAGTACTGCAATCGGAGTGGATTTTAACAAAGAACCGGGTGCTGCAAAAAGTAATGCAATTGCTGGGCGTATTACAGGAAGCACAACAATCCCATCTTATCGAGGCTGGTATCGCATTACCACCGGAAGTAGCACAAACAACTGCTAAGATCTCTAAAGGAGAGAACTACAAGGGGCTTCCTTATTTAGTGCTGGATCAACCACGTTTTTTTAATAAAGAAAATGTATTTGCTATCCGCACACTTTTCTGGTGGGGAAATTTTTTCAGCAGTACCTGGCAGCTATCCGGTGAGTATAAAATGTTATATGCTGAAAAGATCATTGCTGCCTTTTCATTGTTAAAAGAGAAAGGCTTTTTTATTTGTATCAATGAAGATCCGTGGGAGCATCATTTCGAAGCGGGCAATTTTATTTCCTTGCATGAAGTAACAGCTGATCGTTTTGAAACGATCATCCGCGATCATACGTTCATTAAACTTTCCAGGAAGATATCATTGGAAGAATGGGATACTGCCGTTGAAAGATTACAGGAAATATTCAGCGTGTATATAAGTATCTGCAGAAATTAATTACCGAGACGGTGAAAGAGATCTTTTACCTGGTGACCCCAAAGGAGGCTCTGATCCTTTATATCTTTCTTCTCTGCAAAATCTTTTACTATAAGAATGGTCAGATTCGTTATTTCTGATTTTTCGATACGGAATTCGAAGTATTCTTCTTTAGGTGCTTCCGTCCAGTGAAACCTGATAAATTTGTCAGCTTCGCTTTCAAGGACCTCTGCTTTGTCAAAAGAACCGTTCCAGCCAAAATAAAACACATTATCCCGTTCATCTACCTTGTCGGCAAACCATTCTCCCAGTCCGGCTGGCGTTGAAAGGAACTCGTATAATATGGACGGGGAACACCTTACCGGGAATTCCAACGTATATAATTGTTTGGTCATCTTCATGTTTAATCACTTCTAAGGTTGCAATAATAAATAATAAATAGTCGTGCAGAAAAAAAATCGAGTTTATTTTTCCCTTATTTAGACCATAAAACCTGCCTATATACAAAATAAATTGAATAATCCACCGTTTACTAAAAGAATTTTTGGCACAAATTACCCGAAAGCTTAATTTGCTGAAAGTCCAAACAATATCAATATCCGAGGAAAACGATCTGTGCTGGGTGTTTTTAAAGGCTAACCTAACCAAAACGTAATTCATAACCCTTAAAATAACCCCACTAAAACCCAATACCTATGAGCATGCGACAGTTGAAGATCACGAAGTCGATTACTAATCGTGAATCTCAAAGCCTGGAAAAATACCTCCAGGAAATCGGCAAAGTAGAACTCATTACGCCGGAAGAAGAAGTACGCCTCGCGGCCCGCATCAGACAAGGCGACCAGCAATCTTTAGACCGTCTCACCAAAGCAAATCTCCGTTTCGTTGTATCAGTAGCTAAACAGTACCAGAATCAAGGTCTGTCACTTCCTGATTTGATCAACGAAGGAAACCTGGGATTGATCAAAGCTGCACAACGTTTCGATGAAACGCGTGGCTTTAAGTTCATCTCTTATGCTGTATGGTGGATCCGTCAAAGTATTTTGCAGGCGCTGGCCGAGCAATCGCGGATTGTTCGTCTTCCTCTTAACAAGGTCGGGCTGACCAACCGGATTCAAAAAGCGTTCTCTACACTGGAACAGCAATTTGAAAGGGAACCTTCCGCCGAAGAGCTGGCAGAAATGCTGGACATGGACCTGGAAGAAGTATCAGCCACACTGGGTATCTCTGCCCGCCACGTAAGCATGGACACTCCATTGTCTGAAGGCGAAGACAACACCCTGCTGGATGTACTTGAAAACCCAAATGCTGAAAAAACAGATGGGGAACTGGATCACAAAGAATCGCTGAAAACTGAAATCGACCGCTCACTTAAGACCCTCACTGAGAGGCAGAAAGAAGTGATCTGTTATTTCTTCGGCATCGGAGTGGACCATCCAATGAGCCTGGAAGACATCGGCGAAAAATTTAACCTCACACGTGAAAGGGTTCGCCAGATCAAAGACAAGGCCATTACCAAACTCAGAACTACCAACCGTTGTAAGTTATTGAGAACTTACCTGGGAGCCTGATCATTTAAAACAATTAAATCAGTAACACTGAAATAAATTCTACACTTCTACTTTATCTTTGCATCTCTTTTAAAAGTGAACATTTGATGTTCACTTTTTTGTTTGAATATTGTGAAATGAGCGTGCTTTGTAGCACTATCTTAAATTGTGTGATCTATGTTTAACAGTCTGCAGGAAAAATTAGAAGGCGCCTTTAAAAATCTTAAAGGTCAGGGCCGTATTACCGAACTTAATATTGCTACTACTGTAAAAGAAATCCGCCGTGCATTGGTAGATGCGGATGTGAATTATAAAATAGCCAAAGAGTTTACCGATAAAATAAAAGACAAAGCACTTGGTGAAAAAGTTCTCAATGCGATCAGTCCCGGTCAGTTGATGACCAAGATCGTAAAAGATGAACTGACTGACTTAATGGGCGGACAGGAAGCTGTCTTTAATGCAAAAGGTAATCCGGCAGTGATACTGATTGCAGGATTACAAGGTAGTGGTAAGACCACGTTCAGTGGTAAGCTGGCTAATTTTCTAAAAACAAAAAAAGGCTTATCGCCTATGCTGGTAGCTGCAGATATTTATCGGCCGGCAGCGATGGAACAGTTACGCGTGCTAGGTGAACAAATCGGTGTAGATGTCCATATAGAACTAGAAAGTAAAGATGCCGTATCGATTGCACAGAATGCGGTCAAAGAAGCAAAGAGCAAGAATAAGAATGTGGTGATCATAGATACTGCTGGTCGTCTCGCGATCGATGAAGTAATGATGACTGAAGTAGCGGATATAAAGAATGCAGTTAATCCTGTTGAAATATTATTTGTTGTAGATAGCATGACCGGTCAGGATGCAGTGAATACTGCAAAAGCTTTTAATGACAAGCTGAATTTTACAGGTGTTGTGTTGACCAAATTAGATGGTGATACACGTGGTGGTGCCGCGCTTTCTATTAAATACACGGTAAACAAACCAATCAAGTTTGTCAGCAGTGGCGAGAAAATGGATACGCTAGATGTGTTCTATCCGGATAGGATGGCGCAACGTATCCTGGGTATGGGTGATATCACTTCATTGGTAGAAAAGGCACAGGAACAGTTTGATGAAGAACAGGCAAAAAAACTGGAAAGCAAGATTCGTAAGAATAAGTTTGACTTTGCAGATTTTAAAATGCA
The DNA here is from genome assembly GCA_039932855.1 of Chitinophagaceae bacterium. Lineage (GTDB taxonomy): Bacteria > Bacteroidota > Bacteroidia > Chitinophagales > Chitinophagaceae > JAJKIP01. Next base: position 4,228 of record JBDTPD010000045.1, read on the forward strand.
ACTGGAGCAGATCAAGAAAATGGGTAACATGAAAGATCTGTTAGGAATGATCCCCGGTGTAGGTAGCAAAATAAAGGACCTGGATATAAACGATGACTCTTTCAAGGGCATCGAAGCCATGATCAACTCCATGACCCTGGCAGAACGAAACAATCCTGACCTGATCGACGGCAGCCGCCGCAAACGGATCGCCAAAGGCGCTGGCAAGGACATCAGCGAGGTCAACGCCTTTATGAAGCAGTTTGAGCAAATGCGTGATATGATGAAGGGAATGAATAAGATGAATATGCTGGGGAAGATGATGCCGGGCCTCAGGAAATAGTCCTCAGTCTGCAGTTGGCAGCCGGCAGTCAACAGGCTTACAATTGTAAGTTTATAAATCCTCTTTTCTCTTGACATCTGTCATCAGTCGAGGGACTGCCGACTGATAACTGCCAACTGCCTACTGTTAACCGAATTCCTTTGGCATTTTGATACCCGCATCTTATCTTCGCATTTCCGGTATTTACCGGATTAACCATTATTGTTTAACGCCTTTAAATGTCTATTTAAAATGGCCGCAAAAATCCGACTGCAACGCCACGGGTCAAAAAAGAGACCCTTTTACTTCATCGTAGTTGCCGATGCTCGTAGTCCCCGCGACGGGAAATTCATCCAGAAATTAGGTACGTACAATCCATTGACTGTTCCAGCTACTATTCAGCTTGATCGTCAACGTGCATTGGACTGGTTACACAAAGGTGCCCAGCCCACTGATACGGTTCGCCGTATCCTTAGCTTTAAAGGAGTATTGTACCTGAAACACCTTTTGAGAGGTGTAAAGCTGGGTTTATTCGACGAAGCAACAGCGATGGAAAAATTCACCACATGGAGTATCGAACATGATACCCAGGTGAAAAAACGCCAGGAAGACGCCTACCGCCAAAGAAGAACAAGACGCCCGATGATGCCAGGTCGCAGACCTGAAAGAAGGGCCGAAGGTGGTAGTGAAGGATAATCCGCTTAGCGGGTATGTTTCTCACATCCTGAAAGTTCATGATCCTGTCTTGTTTCTAACAAGGCAGGATTTTTTTTGTCATTAATTTAAAATTATTGAATAAAGAATGATGAACCGAATATCGAACCTGCCTGTCCGGCAGGTTCGATATTCGGTTCATCATTTTCATTCATTATTCATCCTTCATAATCGGAAGGTATCTTTGCTGCTACCATGGAGTATTTCAAAATAGGAAAATTTGTGGCTGTTCACGGACTGAGTGGTGAACTGCTACTAAAACATACATTAGGCAAAAAAACTTCTCTCAAAGGTTTGCCTGCGTTCTTTATTGAAGACAAAAAGAACTCATTCCTTCCCTGGTTCATTGAAACAGCTAGTATAAAAAATGAAGAGGAAATTTATTTGAAAATAGATGGTATCGATTCACGGGAAGCGGCGATGAAACAACTCGCGCAACGGGAAGTATGGGTCACTGCTGATGAATTTAAAAAATTTGCTTCCAAGAAAGCACCTTCATCTTTGCTCGGCTATACAATCATCAATGAGACAGAACCATTAGGAGAAATTTTAGAGATCATTGAGCAACCTCATCAATTGCTTTGCCGGTTGCAAATACAAGGGAAAGAAGTATTGATCCCACTTCATGAAGATACATTGAAGAAAGCCGATCATAAAAAACGCCAGGTGATCGTGCAATTGCCGGAGGGACTGCTGGATATTTATCTTACATAGAAGGACACTGAATAATTATGAATTATGAATGCATAATTATGAATGTTGAATACAAGTAACATCATTTGCAATTTATCTGACACTCATAATTCATAACTCTTAATTCTAAATTCTTACTTCGGACCTTTAATAAAATCAGCCAGCAATTTCATCCGGTAGTAAAGATTACTAAGCATCATGGAAACATTATTCTTTACCTGCTCGGTGCTACCGTTATTCATTCTTTTTATATCCTTCAACTCTTCGATTTTCTCATCGATCTTATCAATAAGTTTCTCTGCATCCCACCCGATATATTTTTTATTACGATCATTGAATACATGATAAGGCTCGATGCTACCAGGCTTCAGTTTCTTAAATTTGAAATTACCTTTGATCGCTTCCTTGATCGATTCATTGCTCAGCATATCGATCATTACATCCGGTTTTACACCATTAAGAAAGGCGTTATGAAAAATATTCAGGTTGCTTCGTAGCTCCCGGATGACCTGTTTTTTTATAATATCATTGGTCTTGCCTTCTTTGGAAAGAAAGGTCAGTAATTCTTTAAGCGGTGTAATCCCGGTTTTTAGCCATTCAAGTTGCATCAAATAAAAATAGGCATAACCGGGAATATTTTAAATTGCCATATTCCACAAATTTTATAAAGCGTTACCTTTGCTGATTGTCTTCTCCTATCCGTCATATCGCCCATTTTGACCTCGATTCTTTCTTTGTCTCCGTCGAGATCATGAATAATCCTTCACTGAAAGGCAAGCCCGTACTTGTTGGTGGCTATGAACGTGGCGTTGTTGCTGCCTGTAGTTATGAGGCACGGAAATTTGGTATCCACTCAGCCATGCCGATGAAAAAAGCAATGCAGCTTTGTCCTCATGCGATCATTACTAATAGTAGCCGTGGTGAATACAGTAAATACTCAAGGTGGGTCACAGATATCATTGCCAATAAGGTTCCGCTTTTTGAAAAAGCAAGTATTGATGAATTCTACATCGACATGACAGGTATGGATAAATTTTTCGGCGTCAGCAAGTATACCCGGGAGTTACGGATGCAGATCATGAAAGAAACAGGATTGCCTATTTCCTGCGGATTATCTTCTGCCAAGTTCATCAGTAAAATGGCAACCAACGAAGCCAAGCCTAATGGCTTCTTAGAAGTTCCAAGAGGAAAAGAAAAAGAATTCTTGTGGCCGATGGCGATTGAAAAAATAAATGGGGTAGGCAAACAAACAGAAATTCAATTAAAGAACCTTGGACTTTATACACTGGAAGATATTGCCAAAACACCATTGAAGATCCTGGAAAAACAATTGGGCAAATGGGCAGAATCTTTATGGAACAAAGCGCATGGCATTGGTAATGCAGACATTGATACCAATTGGGAGCAAAAAAGTATGAGCCATGAAAACACTTTTGATAAAGATTACACCGATACCGAATTTCTTCATAGCGAATTGGTACGTCTGACAGAAAAAACGGCTTACTCATTACGTGAAGATGAATTACTGACCGGATGTCTTACGGTTAAGATCAGGTATTCAGATTTTGAAACAACATCACGGCAGGAAACAATCGATTACACTTCACTGGATGACCTGTTGATCGCAAAAGCAAAAGACCTGTTTACGAAATCATATCAAAAAGGAAGACCGGCGAGATTGCTTGGTGTTCGCTTTAGTCAGCTTATTCCATTTACTATGCAAATGAGTTTGTTTGATAACAACTCTGGCAAACTCAATCTCTATAAAGCAGTGGATAATATCAAGAATCAATTTGGCAGTAAAGTCGTCGGCAAAGCCAGTGCGATTAAAAAAGATAAATCCTGACTTAGTTTCTGACATTTCAGAACATATTTCACACCTACCACCAGATAATTTTTCACCACTCTGCGCTCCTGTGTTACCTTAGAGAGACCATTACGGAGTATAGCTGAACCGTTATTCGCCGTATTATTATTACACATGCCGAACACGTTAATTACCAAAGAGCCTTCGCGTGCCTTGCTCATTGCTGCCTTTGCAGCAATATATATTATCTGGGGATCGACTTATATCGCCATTCTTATTGCTATCAAAGATATTCCACCATTATTAATGGCCGGTAGTCGTTTTATGATCGCTGGTATTCTTCTTTTTGTTTTTTGCAAATTAAAAGGAGAATCAATCCCGGATAAAAAATCTATTCTCAATATTTCTTTCAGTGGCGTACTCATGTTATTCTTTGGCACCGGTGCCGTAGCTTGGGTAGAACAATATATTGCCAGTGGGCTTACTGCTACAATTGTAGCAACACTCCCTTTGTGGTTTGTAATATTGGATAAAAGTCAATGGAAATTTCATTTTACCAATGCTGGTATTATCATTGGTTTATTGGTGGGCTTTGCCGGAGTGTTTACTTTATTTGCAGATGGAAAGGCATTTAATTTATCTGGTGGTGGCATAAAAGTTATTTGTTTTTTTATACTAATTTTCGGTACCGTTTCATGGGCCGTTGGTTCCTTGTATTCAAAATATAAACCGGTTGAAGGCTCTACCGGCATGAAAGCATCCATACAAATGCTGGCTGCAGGTATTTGTTTTTATATAGCGAGTCCTTTTGTTGACAATTATGATCATTTGATAAAATCGGGCGTATCCACACACGCAGTGACAGCCTTGTTATATCTTGTTTTATTCGGTTCATTGGTTGGGTATATGGCTTATGTGTGGCTATTGAGTGTAAGGTCGCCGGCTTTGGTTGGCACGTATGCTTATGTAAATCCTATAGTAGCTGTGTTTCTTGGATGGCTTATTGCGAAAGAACCCATTACTGGTCAGCAAATGATTGCACTGATAGTGATTCTGTCGGGTGTGCTGCTGGTAGCATTTTCAAAAGAGAAAAAAATAAAATAATGATAGCAAGAATGTGGCACGGAAAAGTGCTTGCGGAAAAAACAACCGAATATCACGATTACCTGAATGCTACGGGTCTTAAAGATTATGGTGCGGTGGCTGGTAATAAAGGAGTTTTTTTATTAAAAAAAGAAGAAGGAAATATCACTCATTTTTACACGCTTACTTTCTGGGACGATTTTGAAGCCATCAAAAAATTTGCTGGTAATGATTATGAGAAGGCCAGGTATTACCCGGAAGACAAAGATTTTTTATTGGAATTTGAACCGTTGGTAAATCATTTTGAGGTATTGGAAAAACCTGACTGGCTGTAAGAGTTCTGAATCACTATTAATTATGCCGATCAGCTTTTGCATTTTTCTCCCAGGCGTTAAAGACCTTTATTTCTTCTGCTGTTAAACTATCCCTTAAAAAATCAAGGCTTTCTGTATAAGGATTCTCGTTTTTATCAAACGGCAAGTAATCGATCCTGAACATAGGACATCCTATTTTTTTACTCATGTTTTTATTAAAAAAAATAAGTGCTCCTTTTTTATCGCATCGGAAATAAGCTATGTCAGTATATTTTCTGTCACTTAGCCTATCTATCGTGTTATACTTTATCCGCTTATGACTAATTTCATTGATAAGGGTATCTGCTAACACCTGTGGAGAATCCAGATATTGTTCGTCTTCCGGGGCATAAAAGTTCCATGCATCATCTACAAAAGTGCTATCCCCACCCTTGCTTCTTTTTATAAGTGATGCAGTGTCTGAAAAGGTTTTATATAGATAAAATAAGTGACTGCGAGGATCAATATAGGTATATGCTGTGGAGACTAACCATTCCGTTGTTTTTCCATGTTCGGTATTACTGTGTACAGTGACATGTTCCTGTATGGAAAGGCTATCCTTGAACCACATTTTGATTCGATTTGTAAAAACTGGATTAAGAGCAGGTAACGTTTTTCCATCAAAAAACTGGACTTTTAGTTCAACTAGACCAACTGTTGCTGCTGGCTTATGCATACACCCAACAAGAAAAATGACTTGTATGCCTAAAATGCCTAAAAAGTTTTTCATGAAATATTAGTTACGTTACCTTATTCTTACCAGCAATTTGCAAATTACCGGCAAGAAAAAGATAATTTTTATTAAAAGATATCATTGAATGTCCAACTGTGAGAATTTGTGACATAATTACGAACATGACCCCAAGGAAAGACAATCCATATTCATCAACTTTCTAAAATGAGTTGTTTTTTCCCAAAAAAAATCAGAAAAAAACATTCTGAAAACTCAATCATTTTCATTACAATCAATTCATCAGAAAAGAAATGGTCATAAAACATTCAAAAAGCCCCAATCTTTTTGTAACTATATTTGCTCCAACGTTTACCCAAATCTATTTTTATGAATGTCTGGAAAGATTACCAGGAAAAAAATAAGGACCGTTTCTTAAACGAAATGCTTGAATTGTTACGCATTCCTTCTGTCAGCGCCAAAAGTGAACATAAAGCTGATATGCTGAAATGTGCCGACGCTGTTAAAAAAAGTTTACTCGATGCCGGTTGTGATAAAGCCGAAGTAATGGCTACCGATGGTCATCCTGTTGTGTTTGGCGAAAAGATCGTTGACCCCGCTAAACCTACGGTATTGGTATACGGTCACTATGATGTACAACCAGCCGAGCCGCTTGAACTCTGGCACAGTGGTCCATTTGAACCCGTGATCAAAGATGGTAAGGTCTATGCACGCGGTTCCGCCGATGATAAGGGGCAATTCTACATGCATGTAAAAGCATTAGAGACATTGGTGAAAACAAACAGCATGACTACCAACATTAAATTCCTGATAGAAGGCGAAGAAGAAGTTGGGTCGCCCAATCTTGGAAAATTTGTTGCGGCAAATAAAAAATTATTAAAAGCAGATGTGATCCTGATCAGTGATAGTTCCCTGCTAAGTATGGAAAACCCTTCATTGGATATCGGCGTACGCGGATTAAGTTATATCGAAGTGGAAGTGACTGGTGCTAACCGCGATCTTCATAGTGGTACTTATGGTGGTGCTGTTGCCAACCCGATCACCATTCTTGCAAAAATGATCGCGAGTTGCCATGATGAAAATAATCATGTCACGATCCCGGGTTTCTATGATGATGTAGTAGTAGCTACTCCGAAGGAAAGAGAACTGATGGCAAAAGCGCCTTATGATGAAAAAGAATATAAAGATGAATTAGGTGTAAAAGAATTGTGGGGAGAAAAAGGATTTACAACCAATGAAAGAACAGGTATTCGCCCTACTATTGAATTGAATGGTATCTGGGGTGGTTACCAGGGCGAAGGTGCAAAAACAGTATTGCCTTCAAAAGCCACTGCAAAGATCTCTGCACGTCTTGTTCCCAATCAATCATCACACAAGATCACTGAAATGCTGTTAAGCTATTTTCAAAAAATAGGACCGGCTGGTGTTACCGTCAAAGCATTTGAGCATCATGGCGGCGAACCTTATATGACGCCGATCGATAGCAAAGGATATAAAGCTGCATCGAAAGCTGTTGAGGCAACATTTGGAAAAGCGCCTATTCCTGTTCGTGGTGGCGGGAGTATTCCTATTTGTTCTATCCTGGAAAAAGAATTAGGTATAAAAATCATTTTCATGGGATTTGGATTGGATAATGACAATCTGCATTCGCCCAATGAAAAATATAATCTCGAGAACTACTACAAGGGAATTGAAACGATTCCTTATTTCCACAAATTCTTTGCGGAAGGATAGGATAAATCAAAATTAAAAAGTCAAAAGTCAAAAAAGAGATTGAGTTATCAAGATTCTATTTTAGCAGTTAGCTAATTTTTATAGAAATCTTGTATACTCAAGCTCATTTTTTGACTTTTTAATTTTTAATTTTGAATCTCTTATGTCTGAAAAAGAAAAAACCCGTCTCGACAAATATCTCTGGGCCATCCGTCTTTATAAAACAAGAAGTATGGCCGGTGATGCTTGTGATAGTGGCAAAGTAAAATTTGATGGCTCACAGGCAAAGGCTGGAAAGCAAGTGGCTATCGGAGATGAGTATGAGGTAAAAACAGAAGCCAAACGTTGGCGCATCAAAGTCACAGGTGTTATTCAAAAACGGGTAGCTCATCCGGAAGCCATTAAAAATTACATTGACATTACTCCCGAAGAAGAGGTACAACGTTTGCAGTTCCAGGCAGCTAGTTTTCATACCGGTAAAAGACAAAGCAAAATTGGCCGTCCTACCAAAAGAGAGCGCCGCGATCTCGATGATTTTTTGGAGAGTGAATGATCAGTTATTTACCATCAGTGACCTATTTTAGGTAACTTTAGAAAGGCCCTTATTATGGCAAAAAAAATTTTCATAATACTCTTCCTTTTTTCACTTACTGCTTGTTCCAAAAACAAAAGTGGATCAGACGATCATCAATTACCCGTTATTCAACTTACTTCACCTACCAATAACCAGGTGTATACTGCCGGGCAATCAATTAATATTACCGGTACTATTACTGATAATGATAAGATCGCAGAAATTCACGTGCATATCTCCAACAACACGACGGCTCAACTATTAGAAGATATTCATCGTTTTCCAACCTCTGGTTCTTACTCTTTAAATGAAAGTTTTACTGCACAGACCGGCATTTCTTATAAAATACAATTGATCGCTATTGACAAGTCTGCTAATCAGCAGATACAGACTGTGATGGTCAGCGCCAATTAAAACGCGGATTGATCGATTGATTAAGATTTCGCGGATTGGTTTATGAAAGCCAGAAAATACTGATTGTATTAAAACCCACAGGTTCTTCTATTAAAGAATCTGTGAAATCCTACTTAATCTATACCATCCGCGTTCTATCTTTGTCACATGCGAATCGATATCATTAGTGTTTTACCTGAATTACTAGAGAGTCCCTTACAACATAGTATTATGAAAAGGGCGCAGGATAAAGGTCTGCTGACCGTAGAGGTACATGCGCTGCGCAAATGGGCTGTTAACGATTATGGGCAGATAGATGATTATCAGTATGGTGGTGGCGCCGGTATGGTAATGAT
>JBDTPD010000046.1:0-12854 GCA_039932855.1 Chitinophagaceae bacterium
TGCTTCTTTTCTTTCTGTACTTGTTTCGCTTTAAAAGATTCTTTTACTTCATTTACTACAGTATCAGGAAGCTGTCGGGTAATCAACTCATTTTTCGCGGCTTCAATAGCTTCGGGCTGATAGTCATCCGGATTTTCCAGAATGCTTAACAGATCAGCATCGCTGATCGTTTTATAGTAATAGCTGAAATCGGATGAAGCTGACATGCGTTAGAATGGATAATTGATAGCTGAAAAGTATGTCCACAATATAAACAGAATTTGTAACGGCACCCTGAACCATAAATAGGTTGGTCCATTACCATCATACGTGGCTTTTTCATGATTTACATGGCGGACAGCTGCATATACATTCATTGGTAACAATAAAATAAAAAAAGCAATCATTACCCACCCAGTTATAACATGATAATTGGAGAGAAGCAATCCTATGGCAAATACAATCTCAAGTACGCCGGTAAAATAGACGAATGCTTTTTTAAACGGAATAAACTCCGGCATCATCATTTCCATGCCTTTGGTAAAAGCAAAATGGCCAATTGATGTAAATACCAGCATAACTGCCATAGCTATACGGCCAGCAAGTGCCACATCATATTGACCGCCTGTTATTTTTAGAGAAAATAAAGCGATAAGAAAAGTAATGAGTAATACGATGAGTGGTTTCATGTAGTGTTAATGTTCATCCAGGTTGTTAAAAATATATTTATAAGAAACAAAGATGAAAATGCACAGAAGTTATTCCTCTGCACGTTTCTTTATTACCTGTAAAATATTTTGTTGAATATCCTTCATGATCCATCCCGCCCACCAACTGGCATAGAAATTAAAGGTGGTAGTCAGTTTGAAATGACTATATAAATGAAGCCTGTAAGTTGTTTCATTAAGTTTCTCTAATTCATACGTGCCATTCAGCACATCAAAATATTTCCCTCCTACCACAATGTGTTCATCCATAGTCGTAGCAGGAATATCGTATGGATTGGCTTTTATAGTAAAGACCATTTTTTTCAATGGTTCATATTCGGTAACCGTTTCGTCAAACACTAACCCTTTATCGAAGATGGCTTTTCTAAAAGCGCCGACTCCTTCATAATTCAATTCTGCCTTAATGGGTCGCGGAAATCCGAGTGTCCTGGTAAACCAGCCTTTATCTTCTTCTTTGGAAATTTCTCTTACCCGCGTCACATTACCCCAGATCTGGTCAGCGGCAGCATGAATATCGATAAAAGTGTCGGCCTTGTATTGTCCGGGTATTTTTCCAATAGCTTGTTCAATGGGGGATACAAAGATGGGCAGCAGTATTATGAACGATACAAATAACTTTTCATTTTTCTTTTTCTTCAACTTATAATAGCCAGCGATCAATCCGCCAATAGAACCCAATAATAAGAATATGGGCAGGATCATTATCCAGCAAGCCCAGCCTTCCACTTTAAATACAATGGTCAATATAAAGAATAGCCCAATCGGTACCCAGGGCATAAAAAAACGGTAGATAAATTTCTCCACCTGTTCTCTATTTGATAAATAAATGGTCAGGGCGCCGACGCCCATTGGAAGAAAAAGGATGAATGCAACACTCATGACTGAGTAAAGAGATTCCCAGTCATGAACTCCAAAAACTCCCCTGATCAGGAACGCGACCAGAACTGGTATACCGATAAGCCACCACAGGGAGTTTTTAGATTTTTTCATCAGAAAAATTTTAAGCCGGTAAATTTAAGGAGGGTCATTGTAATTTACAGTTTGGCAATGAATTTTTTTAGTTAATGAGGGTGTTTATTTCATCAACTATATGAGTCCGGCAATACAACCACCTCTTAAAAAATGGAGACAATGAATGAAAATGGGGAAGCAGCTTTGTATATTATTCCATCCATCAGTCGTTATAATTTCATAGAAACAGACAGCAGTTTATAACCATCAGTTGTTTTTAAAAACTCAACAGATTCCTGGTAATCTAATTCATATTTTTTTAAAAAATCAGAAGGTTTCCATTTTTCTATGAACTCAGGGCTTAAAGGTTTTACCCGATTCTTGTAATAGGTGATCGTCACTCCAAAATCAGGATACTTTTCTGTTAATGCTCGGTTGCAGGCATCAAAGTACATTCTGAAAGAAGGGTTCTCGTAAATAAAAGGATTGAGACCGCCCCCACGACTGATATTTCTTTTAATTCATTTGGCTGAAATCTTTTGGAATAAATAGCTGTTGGGAATGATTTTAAATAGTCTTTCTGTGGTAGAGATATCCACCCTGTATCTTTTATAAAATAGTAAATCTCTTTATACAGATACTTGTCTGCCTTACCGGCACCCAACGCTGGTAAAAACGTTTTGTAAAACCATTTTGTAAATTCTTTTTCATTATCAATAAAAGAATAGCTGTTGCCATTTCTGCCGGGAATGGTTACAAAAATGCTGGTATCAACGGAGCGGTCATTTACTTTACAGGAATATAGGTTGAGATTATAATATTCCTCCGTCTTGTTAAAGCTATCAATCAGGATCTCATTCTTGTCATTTATCAAAACCAGGTTACCGCCAACCCAACCCAAATGTTCACAATCACCGCCTGTGCATTTTTTCCGCTCTGCATTTATCCGTGCAATAGATAGTCCATTGTGAAATGGACTGGCATAATTATAAACAGCTGGAATAATAGCAGTACCACTTTTATCAAAGAAACCTACTTTGCCTCCATGCCTGTACAATATTTTTCCCTCACTTTCACAATCAAAGCTAAAGTCGAATACATAAACACTATCACGCCCAACTGTTTTTCCGGTTTTCAAAAGATAATAGAATTGATAGGTACTATCCTTTCTTTCAGATACAGTCATGATATGATAAAATGAATCTGTATTGGTAAAGGGCACAAATTTTAAAGGAATTTTTATGTTACCTGCAATATCCTTATACCCGGAGAGATCATTTGTACTATCTATAAAACGGATCCATGGATCAGTTGATTGCGCAAACAATAACTGGTTTATAAAAAGAAAGACAATGAATACGATGTGTTTCATGTGTGATTATTAAGAAAGGCTGTTAGCAAGACTTGTAAGATTAATGTGATCGTCATTACAATTGCTGTTCAAGTTCTCCTTTCTGCATCGCCTCCGATAATTTTTTTAACTGCTTGGTCATTTTTATATTGTTCGTGGGATTATCACAATAAGTGATCAGCGTTTTTATAGCATTTAGCTTTACCAGTTTTTCATCTTTTGCATTCGCGGGATTTTCCAGGCAATATTTTGTCATAGCTGCCAGATAGAATCCAAGCAAGTCGTCATTCCCTTTGATCAACTTGCTGACTGAGGCGTCAAGTGAAAATGAATAATCCGGAGTTCCGGTCATCCATTTCATAATAAATTGAAGTGATTTCAATCTGTTGACATCATTCTTTTCATACGGGGTAGAAAGCATGTATGTTGCCGCCTTAATGACAGCTGGTTCGGACACTTTATAATCTGCTTTTTCTACTAATTGAATGTTATCATAATCCGGCAGGTCCTGTGAAAATGAGGTATGGAAATAAAACAGGGGTAGCAAAGCGAAGAGCTTTTTCATATGAGGGAGGTTTGGTTAATGGTTTCGGGTGTGTATTCCCAGCGATGATGCAAATCTGTGCATTTTACATAACCAACGCAAGCTTAAATAAAACTTTCACGAAGAATTAAATATTTATCCCGGCCAGCTTGCTTAATAGCTCCTCCTTTCTTCTCCTCGCCACTTCAATCTCACTTCCATCGCTCATCCATACCTGTCCACCTTCGCCACGCACGTATTTCTTAATATGTAGCAGGTTCACGACAGAACTTTGATGGGTTCGGAAGAAATTATATGGCGTAAGTAATTCCTCATATTCTTTTAAATTCTTGCTAACGATGACGGGCTTTTGATTTTCCAGGTAAAATTTGCAATAGCCGGTAAGCGATTCGATCCAGATGATATCTTTCAGTTCAGTAAATAAAATACCTTCACTGGTGGAGAGGGCTAGTTTCTGCGGCGCCTTCTGTTGCGGTTGCTGTAAATACTGTAACGCTTGTTGAAATAGTTGTAATTGCTCCGCTGCTGGTTTATTTTTTTGCTTCAATGCTTTTTCTACGGCTTCTTTCAGGTCGGCGGGATCGACGGGTTTTAAAATATAATCAATCGCACTCAGTTTTAATGCCTGTAAAGCAAATCCCTGGTGAGCCGTAACAAAGATGACCTGTATGTCATCACGCTTCAGGTCCTGCATCAGCTCTATTCCACTTTTTCCCGGCATTTGTATATCGAGAAAAATAAGTTCAGGATGTAAAGATTGTATTTTTTCCAATCCTTCTGCCGCATTGCTTGCTTCACCAATGATATTAACAGGCAACTGTAATTGTTGCAACATACTTTTAATAGCATTGCGTGCATTCGCTTCGTCGTCGATGATAAGTGTATTGATGAGTTGCATAAGATCAGTTTAGGGTCAGTAATAATATCACAGTTGTTCCTGCCGGTATATCATTTTCTTTTTTATCAATAATTTCAAGTGATGCTTTTGTATGCTGAAGCTGTTGGAAACTTTCCAGCATGCCCATTGTCAATTTTTCACCCTGTGATGTATGTCCTGCCTTTGGTTGATGTTGTGTACGTCCAATACCATTATCATCAATAATTATCTCACAGGTGTTGTTGCGGATGCTACAACTGATCAATAATTTTTTATCCCCTTTTTTTGGCATCAACCCATGGAGAATGGCATTTTCTACAAATGGCTGTAACAGCATGGGCGGAATCTTTGTTTCCAGTAGTTCATCATTTTCCTCCAATGAAAATGTATAGCTGAATTCATTGTTAAAACGGAAAGCTTCTATCTCTACATACAGTTTAAGTGTTTCCAATACTTCGCCAAGCGGTAGAAAATTATGTTTTGATTGGTCCAGTATACGACGCATCAGTTTGGCAAACTTTGATAGATAACCTGCAGCGTCTAATGTGTTATTGCTAAGAATATAACTCTGAATGCTGTTAAGACTGTTGAAAATAAAATGCGGATTCATTTGTGACCTCAATGCCTGCATACGCAGTTCGCTCATCTGTAATTTGGTAGTATTTTCTTTTTGCAGGGTAGCTTCGCGTCTTTTTATAAAATAATAGATAGCAGATATGATCAAGCAGCCAATCAGTATGCGAAACCACCAGCGTTGCCAGAATGGTGGCTTGATCTCAAATGAAAAGATAGCGGGTTGTTCATTCCATTCTCCCTGGTGATTAGCGCTTTTTACTTTGAATGTGTAATTACGTGGAGGAAGATTGATATAATTTACTTTTCGCTCGATGCCTGGATATTTCCAATCCTGGTCAAATCCTTCCAGCATACACGCGTAATTGTTTTGTTGCCCCTGGTTGTAGTTGATGCCGGTATAGGTAAATGAAATACTGTTTTGTGTATAGGGAAGAGTTTGGTTCCCTGCCAATGAAAGTGGTGAGCCATCTACCTCTACACGGGTAATAATATTTTGCGGAACTGTTTTGCTGGTAAAAAAATATTGCGGTTCGACGAGGCAATATGTTTTAGCAAAACCAAGGAACAGTATCTTCTTTTCTATATCTGAAAAATTAATGCCGGTAATGTTGTCGTCTGGTAAACCATCGGCTTTGGTGAAAGAAGAAAATTTCTTTTTTTGTTTATTATAAAAAACAAGACCGCCTTCTGTCGCCATCCAGGCATTGCCATTGTTGTCGCTTACGATATCGTTGATAGCAGTAGAAATGATACCGGTTTGTTTGGTAAATAAATCAATGTTATGGGAAGAAATAGAGTAGATACCAAAGGCGCCAGCCACACTCATGTATAATAAATCGCCACCATCGCTGGCAATACTTGTGATGGACCTTACTGGTTTTCCATCTTTCGTTATGACAGTGAAAGAAAATTTTTGTGTAACCACATCGTATTTTATCAACGTATCCTGGCGTGCTATCCAGATGTTGTCATTAGCATCCGCGGTTTTTGGTCCGCCTCTGAGTGCAGGGAAGTTGCCGCCCTGGTAAGTTGTTTTAAAATTTGTAAAAAGATTGTTGCTTACATCATATCGGGCGATTCCGTTTGGTATAGTTGCCCAGATATTTCCTTTATTATCTCTTATCGGGGTAAAAGCAGTCTCATCAAACGATGGATCTTTATTGATACCAGCAACCGGGCTTAATTTTCTTGTATCTGCATTTACCTGTACGGGCCCATACAAAGAAAATAACCATAATGATTCTCCTGCCGGAAGTACGGCGGTACTGATCGATTTCTTTTTAAAAATAGGATTCGCCAACTCATCATGTAGTGATTGTACATTGTTGCTGCTGGTATCCACGCTATATAATCCTGCACCCAAACAGGCGACCCATAATTTATTATTATTTAAGATGCCATAATTATAAGATACGAGTGCCTGGTTGCTGTTAATTGTATTGACTAATGTGGTATTTGTTTTAAAAAAACTGGTTATCGCAGAAGATTGTAATAATCCTTTTGAAGTTCCTATCCATGAATTGTCTTCATCGCGATAAAGAATAGCGCCGGATCCATCGGGCCAGGAAGTGAACCAAAGCGGATGATCAGCTGCTTTTTTTATTTCATGACTGTTGGAATTGTATAAGAGCGGCTCACCAAAATAAGAATTGAGAAGAAAGATCGAATCATTGAAGCGGTAAGCGTCTGACAATCTTTTTTCACCGGGAGAATTGATCGTTAGTTTATCGAAGACGTGGCGTTTGGTTGTTGAATTGTAATACCATAGGTATTGATCATTGTCAGTAGCATTTGTTCTGGAGATAATACACAAGAACTCCTGATCAAGGGAGCGTATACTTCGCAAAGCAAATCCCTGTTTCATAAACTCATTCAGCTCAAAGCCAGCAAACTTTTTTTCAACCGGGATCAATTCTTGTTTGGAAAAGTCGGGATAAAAGAAACCATTTTTTTGCTGCGAATAAAAAAAGATACCATTGTGATCATCCCTCATTAATCGTCTTGAGAAAAAGCCTTTGCCCATATCTGCATCAAGCGCCATCATTTTTTGTAACAACTTTCCTTCAGTATTTAAAATGAAGAGACCGTGCCAGGTGCAGATCCATAATTCATTGCTGGATTTATTGTACAAAATATCTTCTATATAGTAACCGGTATTTGAAAATTGTGGATTAAAAGGCAGATCGATTTTCTTGCCAGTCAGTGTAGCTATGTTTAATAAACAAAGTCCTGCATCGGTACCAACTACCAATGATGTTTTATTGATGAAACATATTTTCGTGATATTGTTGGATGGCAGATTATTTTTTGCGTTACTCAGTACATTAATAAATTCAGTACCATCATAGCGGTTCAGTCCTTCGTGTGTGCCAACCCAGAGAAAACCGTCCTCATCTTTTTGCATACAGGTGATCGTGTTATTGCTTAACCCGTTTTGCGTAGTGAAAGTGGAGATGTTGGAAAATAGTTGTGCGGAAGAACGTTGCCAGATCAGTAATAGAATAAAAAGATAAAATGTTCTCATATTAAGATGTTGTGCAATGTAAAAAAATTACATTGGCTGGCAAAAACCAATAGGAATTGAATCATTAATAATTACGAGAGATAAAACTATTTCGTTTGCATTGCTCCGTAGGAGCATCCTGTTTATAGTGATATTATAGTAATAAGCATGGGCTCCATAGGAGCCACCTGTTACAATAGGTATGGTAATTACAGGAGGCTCCTACGGAGCCAGCCCATTCTATAATTAGCCTTTTCTATAAACAGGAAGCTCCTACGCAGCTATGCCTGCTCAAATAATGATAGCCATTCTACATTAAAGAACACTATTGTTTAATAATAAAATTCCCGCCTCATACGAAGCGGGAATCAATTTTATGGAACTCTCCGTTTACTTGCCAAATGTCTGTACCAGTTTTGAAAGAATATTTCCGCGTTTGGCCACCCTGAATGCTCTTGATTTTCTTTCATCCAGTATTACGGTACCATCTGGTTTTTCTACCCATTCATTTCCGCTTTCATCAACGCCTACCTTATATTTCCTTAACCAGATATAAACGATAGTACCAAGCAACAGCCAAAACCCTGCAAAGAAGTACAGGTATATCTTATCTCCTTTGAAACGCATGATGCTCTGCTGGACATACGTTTTATTGGTATTTGCTACATACAATACAGATAGTGGTTTACCTGATTCAAACTTATCCCATTCGGGTTTTGAAATATAATCGCTGGTAACTGCGTTGATTGTCTTACCATCTTTTGCCGTAAAAGAAAGTTCTACGGTATTGTCATTCTTACCTGTTATCGATTTGGATAGCACAGTTGCTATATGCTCCTCGCCGGTAGTGATAGTGTTTTTTAATTTCATTTCATCCTTATACAGCCACACGCTGCAGCCGACAAATAAAAGGAAACACAGCACGAACAGGCGCAAACCAAGTGAATTGTATTTTCGCAAAATGAACCAATATATGGCGAAAATAAAGGCGCCGATCAGGATCAGCTCCAGCGAACTATTCATGTGATCGAAAAACAGGTTAAGTAACATAGTTGGTGATTTAACTGTGGTGAGATGATCAATTATTTATTAATTCAACGTAACAGTTGATCCAAAACGTTCCTGCAGGAGATTGTCAAGTTGATCTGCCCAATATCCGAGGTCGCTGATCAATGTTTTAAATTCTGTATAGTCCATACCGTCGATATCTCTTTCTGCTACGGCGTACACATATCCTTTCTCTGGCATGATGCTAAGTTTTACACCCATGAAGTTGGTATTGTTGCGCAATGCTTCTTCATATAATTGTACTTTCTTCATGTTGTCAGCTGGTATAGCGAATACCGGTGAAAAACATCTTACGAAGGTGCGCACTGTTTTTACGACTGTCTCATAAGAAGACATAAATACTTCGATAGAAGCGGATCCCCTGGTAAAGAACCATGAGTTATTTTCTTTACTATAAATGCTTTCGGGGGTACAGCCGATCTCGGCACAAAGCTGGTTGACGTATACTTTTACCATTTCTGAAGTTGTCATTGCTGGGAGGTTTTAATTTAAATGTTTAATTGCGATGTAAAAGTAGCCTCCCAAACAGCCGGTATTTTTGAGAACACAGTGTTGGTGGCATTGGGGGAGAAAGTGGCGGGGATGGGCTTATAGTTGGTTGTCTGAACTGGGATTTGGGGGATACGCAATCATAATTCATCTCTGTTTACAGCCAGTTTCCTCTTTTTCCCAACCAGATATAGATATAAACCCGCCATCCATAGTTTTGAAAAAGGACGGATAGCTGTTGGCTATAATTTTGGGGCATAATAAAAAAAACAAAAAATGAAACCAGGATCAAATCATCGTCTTGTATTATTCGTGCTACTCGGATTGGTATTGGCATCTTGTGGTGCAGGTCAGCTTAATAAGAAAGCGGAAGCTACTGCTATCGATTTTTATAAGAATCTGCAGAATAAAAATTATGAAGCAGCCCTTAGTCTTTGCAGTGATAAAGCGTTTACGGATGATACAAGAAAGGTATGGTCTGATGCATTTAAAAAGAATACAATTTTGCTGGGTGACCTGAAATCGTATACCAAGACAAGTGGATTCAATATTGCGACGTCTACTACTACAGGTACTACTGTCCTGGTTACTTATGATGTGCAGTGGCAATATGGTAACTCCAAAGATTCAGTAGTACTGATCAAAGAAAAAAATGGTACAATGAAAGTATACCGGTATGCATGGGATCATACAAACTCTACCTATCTGAAACAGGTAGCTGAAAGCGAGAAGGAAGCAGATCAATACATGGGTGCAGTAAAATCGGGTAATTATGATGCTGCCTTGAGATTATGTTCAGAAGGAGCACTGGAAGCAACACCAAAAGAAAACTGGAAAGCTTTCTTTGACAATGCAAACAATAAATTGGGTCCTATTGAAAATTACAAGGTGATCAGGGATAGCTCTTATTATAACATAGCTACTAAAGGTCAATCTGGTGAAGGAAATTATTATGATATCTATGTAAAATCAAACCGTAATGGAGCTGATGTGATGGAGAAGATCGTATTCTTTCAAAAAAATTATAATGAACCCGTAAAGTTGGTGGGTCACTTTTTTCTATAACCGTAGCTGTTAGTCTTAGCCTTTAAAATTTAAGCCGCTTCTATTGGAGCGGTTTTTTCTTTTACAGTATTCGGGGAATAATTTTTATTGGACACAGAGGACCACGGAGAAGGCACAGAGAGCCACAGAGTTTAGTTAACAGTTGGCAGTTTGCAGTCAACAAGTTTATATTTCGTCAATATAATTATTATTAAAAACTCTGTGGCTCTCTGTGTCCAACCCAATCTAAAGCGTAGTTATTTTTCAAACTTAATTTCAAGTTCATCGCTCACCAGATCAACTTTCGAAATTTTTTCAAACAAATTTTTTATTTGTGTGCTGTCCGATCCCCATTGACCAAATCTGCCCTTGAACTTTTCAATATCATTACTGTTCGTAGAATAATGAAAACGGATCTTGTAAGTACCGGGATTCCGGAACGTTTCTTTTTGTGAAATGGTGTAATCACTAAAGAAGCCGGCATTATCTAATAATTGATACGGATCGAATTGTCCGGTTGGTTTTACGTTGACAAAATCTTCTAATCGCAAAGAATTGGTATTGCCACATCGCATATTCACAATTGGATCAGGTATTGGTTTGTCAATAGTAAAATAACAATAGGGCATTCTCCATTTTACATCAGAGCCATCTAATGAACCAACCAGGAACACTTCATTCTTACTGTTATTGATAATTCGAACTTCTATTTTCGGAACCTCTCCAATTTTATAGATTTTTTTATCTGAGGCAATAGTAGTACTCAATGCTGGCTTTGGAACTGGCTGCGTTGCAGTTATCATAGCAGTAAGCAGGAAAAGAATTGCAATTTTCATATTGATAAAGTATTTAAAGTCGTTAGGGTCTGAAAGGCTTTGTCATCTTTCTCCAAAACCTGTTTAATGTACTTCCCTTTTTTATCCTGACAATAAATTGTGTAAGCTCTGGGTTTTCCTGCACCAATGTAATGTCTCCAAGATCGATGGTAGTTTGATTATTAAGCGGCACTTCAATTTCCTGGATTTCAAATCCAATAGATGCAATAACTAGATAAATTTTCCCGGTCTTTGTTGGTATCCATGACAATGTGAAAGTTCCATCACTATTAGCAGAAGTTCCTATACCAGTTCCCCTGATAGTAACAGCAGTGGCATAAACAGGCAGGTATTTTTTTTGAATAGTATCGAAATATTGGATACGACCAGTAAAATAGATCGTGTCGATTGTGTTCGGGTCACTGTAAACCGGATTTTCTATTGAAGATGGATCCGGTTTTTTAATAGGAGAGTTTTCCATTTTAGGTGCGGCGGGCTTTACAGCATTTGCTACGGAGGTAGTAAGAACAAGTGCGCTGAGTCCGATGGCTACCGGTAACTTGTTTCTTGTCTGATTGATTTGTTTTAATTGTTCCGGTAAATAAAACCCACAAACAGGTTTTTTGCTGTTTGACATGAAAATAGCGATCTCGGAAAATGACATACCTGAAAAGTCGACGATTGTTTTGGTGCATTTTGCACAATGTCTGCCACCATTGACAGGATTCATTTTATCCCAATCCTGGTTGCATTTCTTTAGTCGCTGAAGGTTGTATTTGAAATTTTCTAAACTCATGGTGCCGGTATAGAAGATAAGATGCCGTTTACCATTAATTTACATAACCGTCGTAAACAAATTCGAGAAATTTTTAGCCACGGATGCACAGAGGTTTTGCCTCCGGCAAAATAAACCTATGGATCTAAACTACATTCAACAATGTTCAACTTATAACATTCAACATTAGCTAAAAATGATAACCAATATTACATCTGCCCTATCTGTATATTATTTCCGCAAGTATCAGCAAACACGGCCAGCGTAACAGGTCCCATCTTTGTTGGTTCCATACTAAAGACAACGCCCAGTTTTTTTAATCGCTCATATTCTTTTTGAACATCATCAACCGAAAAACTGTTCCATGGAATACCTGCGTCAAATAACGCTTTCTGGAAAACCTTTGCCGGCTCAAATCCCATTGGTTCCAATACCAGTTCTACACCATCCTGCTCTTCTTTGGAAACAACGGTCAGCCATCTATGCTCGCCCAGGGGAAGTTCGGTTTTCTTCACAAAACCCAATACCTCTGTATAAAATTTTAAGGCTTTGTCCTGGTTATCGACCATGACGCTTGTCAGCTTGATTCGCATATATTTCTTTTTGTAAAAATCGGGAAAGCTTTAACAGTTTAGCTCTTCAAAATTGCTTTTTTATGGCGGAAGGCTGATGGAGTATAGCCTGTCATTTTTCTGAAAAGAGCGGCAAAGGAGGTGGGGCTGTCAAAACCTACTGACAAACAAACTTCTGCTACCGGCATATCAGTATGTAATAATTTCTTTGCCTCTTTTATTCTTACGGATACCAAATGCTGGTAAGGTGTTTTGCCATACATTTTTTTAAATATCCGGATGAAATGAAATTTTGAAAGAAATGCCTTTCGGGCAAGATCATCAAGGGAGAGATGATTGGCGAAATACTCATCGATAAAAAGCTTTGATTGCATGATCTGTTCGGTCAGGTCCTCTTTGGAGTAAAGACTTTTATGTAAGCGGAGAACTTGTGTATGGTAGTAAGTAGTAGTCAATGTTAGTTTTTTTTGAACGCGGATGACACGGATAAAATGGATCCGATAGTTATCGGATTACACGGATTTTTTCAATAACCAGGCTGACCCTTAGCCCATGGTTTCAACCATGGGTTGACAATAGAAC
>JBDTPD010000047.1:0-12697 GCA_039932855.1 Chitinophagaceae bacterium
TAAAAGCTGAAGTATAAATCAGGAGGTTATGACAACGCTTTTAATATGGATGAATTTACTTTTGGAATTACCACGGACCTTCGTAGAATAAGCAACGATAACCATATTACTGTGGTTCCGCCGCATTCGAGATCCTTTGACTTGCCGAACCAATCAATTGAATATGAAGCAATGACATCGAAGGAATTGAAAAAGCAAATTGAGAAGAACAAGAAAAAGGAAGAAAAGTATCGTCAGAGTTTAAAAGAAAATATGTTTGACTACGGTGAAATAAAAATATTGCCACAGAACATAGGATACGTTGAAATCAAGAATTTTAACACTGCTTCCATTGTAAAAAGTAAAAATAGGCACCGAATTACTATAGCGGCCATGTTTCAATGTCTGAGAAAAACAAACTCTCTTATTATTGATTTACGGGAAAACAACGGCGGTCTTACCAATATGGCTGTTAAATTTTGTTCTTACTTTTCAAATCAGCCGAATACTTATTTTATTACTGAAGAGAGTTTTTTCCGATATGATTCAAACGGTATAGGGAGAGAATTCTCAGTAAAGAAATCTTTTTATACTGATGCTCAAACAACAAATAGTCTAACTAAAGGAAAAAATATTTATATTTTAATAAGTAGCCGTACGTTTTCTGCCGCTGAATTGTCCGTTTATAAAATTAAGCAATTTGTTCCGACTGCAACAGTCGTTGGTGAGCAAACAAAAGGAGGTGGCAATGGATATTCGGGTACACAAATTGGTAAATATTATACGGCCATTATTCCCTCTTCGAAAGCTTATGACGAGTCAGATGCCAATTATAATATTGAAGGAAGAGGTATAACTCCAGATATATTTTGTGTTTCGGATAGTGCTTTGCAAGTTGCCTATAGATTGGCAAGCAATGACAATTTGGATACAGCAAAACAAGAGGTGAAATACTTTACCCCAAACAAGCTATCCATAGATAAACCTCTATTTGAAAAATACTATCCTGACTATGTTGGCGACTATCGAAAAATATCTGTGTATGTGAACAAAGGAAGACTGTATATGTGTTATGATAGATTTAAGAAATGCTTATTGTTGCCAACTGATAAAGATTTTTTTCAAGCAGATGGTTTTGACCTTGTTCAGTTTAAAAGGGACAACGGCAGTAACCTGGTTATTGCAATCGTGATAAAACATACAGACGGTTATTTGGAAAGTTTTAGAAAACAGTAACCGCTTAGATATATTTATCAGGCAAAAGTCTTCCTGATTTTATAACGTATAATAAAATAATAATGCGTTAGTGCAGCGTAGAATCTTGATTTCAACTATTTTAATTTACTTGCCTGAACGGGAGAAAATCTGTGAGATATTTATCCCAAACAAACATCAATGAAAGTTTTATGATTATCAGGAGAAGTTGATAGGAAATATGAAAATTATACATCAAA
Source organism: Chitinophagaceae bacterium (assembly GCA_039932855.1). Taxonomy (GTDB): domain Bacteria; phylum Bacteroidota; class Bacteroidia; order Chitinophagales; family Chitinophagaceae; genus JAJKIP01. The sequence continues at coordinate 1,434 of JBDTPD010000047.1, forward strand.
ATTATACGGAACAAAACTTCAGATTACTTTGCGATCTGCTGGCGAAGAAAGATAAACATCTTAAGAATATTATTAAGCAACATGGTTATCCACCCATGTGGACCCGCCCTCCTACTTTCTCTACTTTAATACTGACAATTTTAGAGCAACAGGTTTCTCTTGCATCAGCTTTTGCGGCGTTTAAAAAATTAAAACAAAAAATTGGTACCGTTACGCCAAAGAAAATTCTTGCGATGACGGATGAAGAATTACGCGCCTGTTACTTCAGTCGGCAAAAGATCGTGTATGCGCGTGACCTCGCAAATGCTATTGAAAGCAAACGACTCAATCTGAAAAAATTATCAACTGCTACTGAAGAAGAGATCAGGCATGAATTGAAAAAGATAAAAGGTATCGGCGACTGGACAGTCGATGTGTATCTCATGCATGCCTTACAGCGCACCGATCTTTTTCCATTAGGAGATATTGCATTGGTAAATAGTTTGAAACAGGTAAAAGAATTAGCGGCACATGTTAGCAAAGAAGAAATGTTGCTGATTGCCGAATCATGGCGCCCCTACCGTACTATTGCCGCAATGATTCTTTGGCACGCTTATATTCAGAAGAGGAAGATGATTGTGGAATGGTTCTAGAGGAAGAATGTCTGAACCGGGATTTGGGGGGATTAAAGGATTTTTAGGAAAAAGAAACACTCTATAATGCAGGAAGCCTCAAAAATATTTTGAGGCTTCTTTATTTCCCAAAAATCCTTTAATCCCCCCAAATCCTGGTTCAGACATCAAATATTCAGTCCGCCGCAAACACTCAAGGTCTGTCCCGTAATATAGGAACCCATATCGGAGGCGAGGAATAAGCAACTATTAGCAATGTCTTCTCCGGTAGCAAAACGTCCTAATGGAATGCCTGCTCTGTATTTATCACCGGCTTCACCATCTTTGAGATAGGCAGTCATATCTGTTTCAACAAATCCTGGTGCGATGGCATTGCAACGGATGTTACGACTGCCAAGTTCTTTTGCTACACTTTTTGTAAAACCAATGATACCTGCTTTGGAAGCGGCATAACTGCTTTGTCCGGCATTTCCTATTTCACCAATGATAGAACTCATATTGATGATAGAACCTGATTTAGCTTTCATCATCGGGCGAATGACCTGTTTGGTCATATAGAAAACACTATTGAGATTTATTTTAATGACATCATCCCATTGATCGGGAGTGAGGCGCAATAATAAATTGTCTTTTGAAATGCCAGCATTGTTTACACAGATATCAATATTGCCAAACTCTTTTAATACATCGTTGACAAAAGATTCGCATTGAGCAAAATCACCGGCATTGCTTTTATAGGCTTTTACTTTTACACCAAAGGCCGATGCCTTTTCTTCCAAAGCTTTTGCTTTTTCTGCACTGCTGTCGCTAACATAGGAGAAAGCAACGTTAGCACCTTGTTCGGCAAACTTTAGTACAATGGCTTCACCGATTCCACGGGCGGCACCGGTAACAATAGCTGATTTACCTTCCAGTAATTTCATAAACGTTCCTTTATAAGAATAACATGACTAAATAATACAATAATAAACTGTATGTATAACGGATAAAATAGATAAAAATAAATACAAATAACAAACTTTTCAAAATAACGATCCACCATTTTTGACGGTAAAAGTTTTTGAAAGCTACGGCAATGAATACTGTATATATTAATAACATCAACAACCATACCCAGGAACCATCATAAAATATATAGTCCAGGGAAGGAATTGTTTTTGATACTATAAATTCTAAAAAAGGAAGAAAAAGAAAATGAGAAAAAATATAAAAGGCGCAGATCTCTGTAGCAACAATAAAATGATCGAAGAAGAATTTTTTAGATGTCAGGAAAATCAGTGCTAATGATATGGCGGAAAGCGGAATCAATATCAATAAGAAGAGCTTTGCAATGGCTGGCGATTCTTTATTATATTTTTCAGCCAGCACTTTTTCGGTGATGTGATGAGAACTCATTTTTTTCTTAGCAATAGGAGCAGCATACCAACTGTAATTATATTCTTTTGCTACATAGGCCTCGTATCGCATGTTCAATCCCTGGAAACGAGGGAATACGAGGTAGATGACCACCAGCGTAAGGAAAAAGGAAATAGGTGCGAAATATTTTCTCCGGATACCTGCACAGTAATCAAATGAAAATTTGCCGGGACGGGTCAGGAAAGTTTTAGCAGTTCTTAGAAAGGTACCTTCAAAATGGAAAATAAAATGAAAGACCTCTTCAAATAAGTGTAGCACCTTTTTATCATGATCATGATACAGCTTTTCTCCGCAGGCATTGCAGTACTTGCCCGTGAATTGGTTCCCGCAATTTTTACAAGTATTGGTGGTGGTGGCCATAAGTCTATGAAAATAACAATTTCTCAGACATGTTGCCGGTCATTTAAGCGGTAGCTACCTTTTTAAGGTCGATTCCTGATCATCCCGTAATGACGTTTGGCGATCATCCAATCTTCCAACGGTATAAAAATTCTTTTACATGCCTTCTTTCCAGACATAATAAATCACTCCATTCTTATCATCGCTGATGAAGAAAGAAGACTGATCCCATTGCAATACATCACAGGGTCGGCCAAAGCGTTTGTTTTCTGTTTTTCCCTGTAAAAATCCGGTAACAATATCGCGGTAATTGCCATTTGGAAGTATTTGCACCACTGCATTGCCCCGTTGACGCCAAACACTGGTGCTACCATGAAGCGCTACCAAAAATGAATTATTGAATAATGAATCAGAAAAGTTTTTGAAGAAATCAAATCCCAACGGTGCCGAATGCGCTTTGAAACCTACCGGTGCTACTGGTGGCTTTGCTACATAAGTTGGACGAACAGAATCTGTAAAATGTGTATCAGCTAATATCTGCTTACGAAATTGAAAATAATAAGGCCAGCCATAATAAGCGCCCTGGCGAATGGTATGAAAAAGATCTTCCGGTTTATCAGGACCTAAATTATCACGACCCATATTTGTTACCCATAATTCATTGCCGACCCATTTCATACCAACTGCATTACGTAAACCTCTTGCATAATATTTCTTATTGCTGCCATCAGGATCCATTTCAAGAATAGTGGCACGCACTTCTTCTTGTTCAATGCATGCATCGCAACTGCTGCCCACAGTTACATACAATTTATTATTATGAAAAGAAATACTCCTGGTTAAATGCCAGCCACCATATTTATAATCCAATCCATAATCAGGAAATGTAGCGATGATGACAGGCGCAGAAGATGGTTGATTACTACCGGGAGTATATTTATAACGACTTAGTTTACCCGTTTCGGCTACATAGATATAATAGTCATTGCCGATGGCATAAAACGCTACCTGGTTTGGGTTGTGTAAATTTTCAAGAAAGGTAGTGACGAGATCAAACTTTTTTTCTTTGCTGTTCCAGTTTTGCAGGATCAACACCTTACCTATTTTATTATCACTTCTGTTGCGCATATCAGTGATGAATAAACGGCCATCGGGGCTTTTAGTAAAGAATCGCGGACGATCCAATCCTTTTACTGCAATACCAATGCGGTATCCCTGCGGAACTTTGAGATCAAAAGAAAGATGATCGTTTAACTGAATGGATTGATCAACCAGCTTCGGGGTTGTTTGCGAAAAAGATAATTGATAAATAGAAAAGAAAAAGAGTAATATAAATGGTTTGTTCATAAAAGAACGTTTATAGTTTTTGCCGGGAAGGCGGTAAGACGAGAAGGTTACGGGAAGAATATGTCTAAACGTTCCTTCTCGTCTTACCGCCTTCCCGGCAAACCAATTTTTAAAACCCTCATTTAAGAGCAAGAATTTCTTCCACATATTTCCGGTCATTACTCAATCGCGGTACTTTATGCTGGCCACCTAGCTTGCCTTTGCTATGCAGCCATTGATTGAAGGTTCCTTTTTTTATCGCATGAATAACGGGCATGCTAAGCGCAATGTCTCTATGACGTTTGGCTTCATAGTCACTATTGATACTTTTCAATGCTGCATCCAACTCGCGGGCGAAGTTGTCCAGGTCAGCCGGTTCATTCTCGAACTCGATCAGCCATTCATGTGCGCCATTAGCGTTGTCAGAAAAATAAACCGGTGCAGCTGTATAATCATTTACCACAGCGCCTGTTTGTTTGGATGCCATAGCGATTGCTTTATCCGCATTATCTACGATCACTTCTTCACCAAAAGCATTCATGAAATGTTTCAATCTTCCTGATACGCGAATACGAAATGGTTTTAGCGAAGTAAATTGAATGGTATCACCAAGTAAGTATCTCCATAATCCACCATTGGTACTAATGAGCAGTGCATAATTTTTTCCTTTCTCTACATCCTGTAATCCAACAGTAGTAGGATATTTTTTCCCGTACTCACTCACCGGCATAAATTCCATAAAGATGCCATGATCAGTAAATAGCAACATGCCATCGTCACCGGGACTTTCCTGTGCCGCAAAGAAACCTTCACTGGCATTATACATTTCCAGGTAATTAATATCCTTGCCGATCAGTTTTTGAAATTGTTCTTTATAAGGAGTAAAAGAAACGCCACCATGCATATACAGTTCCAATGATGGCCACACTTCTTTCATCGTTTTCTTACCGGTCAGTTGCAGTATACGTTTGAATAAAACCAATGTCCAGGTAGGTACACCGGAAATAGAAGTAACATTTTCATTGATCGTACTGGCGGCCAGTTTTTCGATCTTGCTTTCCCATTCATCCATCAATGCGATGCTAAGATCAGGTGTACGCAGCCAATGTCCCCAGAAAGGAGTGTTTTGTAATAATACGGCACTGAGATCGCCATATTGCGCCTCGGTGTTCATGGGATTTATATTATGACTACCGCCGATCACCAATCCTTTGCCGGTCAGTAATTCTGAATCAGGATTGAATTGATAATACATCGTCAGTACATCCTTGGCTGCTTTGAAGTGACCATCTTCCAGGCTTTCTTCACTGATAGGAATGAATTTGCTTTTATCACTGGTAGTGCCACTGCTTTTTGCGAACCAATATACAGGTGTGTTCCATAAAATATTCTGTTCACCCATCATGATCCTTTCAATGTATGGTTTCAGGTCATCATACTCATGAATAGGAACTGCCTGTTTGAAAGAGCGTACATTAAATAATTGGTGAAAATGATACTTGCGGCCAAACTCGGTATACTGAGCGGAAGTAACAAGGTCCTGCAATACTTCACGCTGGGCGTCCATTGGATTATTCTTCCAGCCTTCAATGCGCCAGAGACGCATACGTGCAAGGGATGATATGGCAGGACTAAGGAGACCCATAGGAACAAAGTAAATTGAAAATTATGATAAAAGAGAAGCTATTAGCTGTTAGCTGCTAGTTTAAAAACCTATGAGGCTTTTTCTTTTAGTCTGATGCTGTCTTATTATCTAAACCTCATAGGTTTTATACCTTTTAGGTTATAGGTTTTGCTCTGCAGCATCAGCCGCATCCGAAGCTGTTTGCGCTCTTTGCGCTTCTTCGTGCAGGTAATCTTTACGTTTTAATTCGAAGTTTCTTCCCAGGTATAATTTTCTGACCTGTTCATCTGCGGCCAGTTCTTCGGCTTTGCCATGTTTAAAGATCTTTCCTTCAATGAGGAGATAGGCCCTGTCGCAGATAGATAATGTTTCCGTCACGTTGTGATCGGTAATAAGGATACCAATATTTCTATATTTCAAACGGGCCACGATAGCCTGGATATCTTCTACGGCAATAGGATCGATACCGGCAAAAGGTTCATCGAGTAAAATAAACTTTGGATCAACCGCTAATGCCCTGGCTATCTCAGTTCTTCTTCGTTCACCACCACTGATCACATCGCCATTGCTTTTGCGTACGTGATGCAAGCGAAACTCATCCAGTAATGTTTCCATCTTTGCCTTGCGTTCTTTCTTTGTCAGCTTTGTCATTTCCAGTACAGCCATGATATTATCTTCTACGGTGAGCTTTCTGAAAATGGATGCTTCCTGTGGCAGGTAACCGATACCAAGTTTAGCCCTTTTGTACATCGGCAGTTTGGTAATGTCTTCATCATTGAGGAATACACTTCCTGAATCAGGCCTGATCAGGCCAACTACCTGGTAGAAAGAGGTGGTTTTACCGGCGCCATTAGGTCCGAGTAAACCGACGATCTCCCCTTGTTTTACATTAAAAGAAACATGGTTGACCACGGTACGGCTACCATATTTTTTTACAAGGTCCTTTGTAGAGATAGTAATACTCAAATCGACAGGTTTTGGCAAAAATACCTTAACGGCAGCACTTGCCGAAAAGAGAACGGTGTTTTAACAATAGCCGTTTAAGCGTTTAAGGGTTTAAGGGTTTAAAGGTTTCAATGGAGCAGTATTTTAAAAATTAGAGCCTTAAAGTGCAGAGCCTTTTACACCTTTAAATCCTTTAACCATTAAACGTTAAACGAAGCAGTCAATCACTGTGTAATACGCATTTTCTTATATAAGTTTGCGGAATATTTAGAAAAAGCAATGAAAGTAATTGATCATATCAGGCAGGCGACAGGAACATTGATCTCCTTTGAAGTATTGCCACCGTTAAAGGGAAAAGGAATCGAAGCTTTATACAGGCATCTTGATCCGTTAATGGCATTCAACCCTTCGTTTATAAACGTAACCTACCATCGCAGTGAACATGTGTTTAAGAAAAGAGCCGATAGTAGTTTTGAAAAAGTAATTATCCGTAAAAGGCCGGGTACAGAAAGCATCTGTGCGGCGATTATGAACAAATACAATGTTGATACCGTTCCACACCTGATCTGTGGTGGATTTAGTATTAATGAAACGGAAGATGCACTGATCAACCTGCACTATCTCGGTATCGATAATGTATTGGTGTTACGTGGTGACGCAGCCAAGAATGAAAGTACGTTTGAACCAGAACCGGGCGGACATAAATTCGCTTCTGATCTGTTGAAACAGGTGATGAATCTTAATGCGGGCATTTACCTGGAAGAAGATTTAAAGAATTCACACAATACAAAATTCTGTGTCGGTGTAGCGGGGTATCCTGAAAAGCATTTTGAAGCGCCGAATATGCCAACTGATCTTCGTTATCTCAAAGCAAAAGTAGATGGTGGTGCTGACTATATCGTGACGCAGATGTTTTTTGATAATGAAAAATATTATTCGTTTGTAAAAGCCTGCCGCGATTTTGGTATCAATGTTCCGATCATTCCCGGATTGAAACCGATCTATAGCAAAAAGCAATTGAATATGTTGCCTAAAACATTTCATATAGACCTGCCAACCGATCTTTCTAATGAGATCTTAAAATGTAAAACAGATGAAGATGTAGAAACAGTGGGAGCAGAATGGCTGTTGCATCAATCAAAAGATCTTAAACTAAATGGTGTGCCGGTGTTGCATTATTATACGCTGGGAAGACCGTTGGTGGTGGCGAATGTGGTGAAACAACTCTAAAAAATGTCTGAACCAGGATTTGGGAGGATTAAAGGATTTTTAGGAAAAAATAGGAACATGCTATAATGCAAGAAGCCTCAAAAATATTTTTGAGGCTTCTTTATCTCCTAAAAATCCTTTAATCCCCCCAAATCCTGGTTCAGATATTTATTTCGAGATTTTCGAAAAAACAGCCTGATCGATAGTTACAGGATATTTCTTTTTCAATTCTTTTATCCACTCATCTTCCAATTGCACCTGGTAGTCATTCATCACCAATCCTTTTGCTTCGGCGAAGGTGCGTGCTGAAGGTTGTGTATAGACCCTGATCACATAAGCAAAAGAAGAAGTATTGTCTGTTGAGTTCAACACCGGTTGTGTGAACATACCTGTTTTAGGAGCTATTTTATTTAAGCCCGGTATCTGTGACCATTCATAACGACCGGAGTCAGCTACTACTTTTTCATTCATTGATTCAGCAATCTTTTTCCAGTCAGCCGGATTTTTCTTTAATTGTTCACCCAATGTTTTTGCAGTAGCATCGTCTGAGCAAAAGAAGATAACTGCTTCAGCGCTTTCATTCCAGTTGTAATGGCTTTTATTTTTTTCAAATAATGATAACAAGGCAACTGAGTCAGCTTGCGCCTTGTTCCATACTTCCTGTTGCATGATCTCAAAGAAAAGATTGCCATCACGGAACTCGGTCATTTGTGTACGGAACTCATCATTGTATTCTTCCAGATGATCACGATAATATTGATACATCATTTGTTTTGTGTAATCATCCATCACTTCCCAGTAAGGACGGTTGCCGCTCCTATCAACTTTTACACGATTCATTTGGGCGAAGCCAACCCAATCAGATACATAAAAAGTATTGCTACCTATTTTGAACAACGGAGTTGATGAAGTCATATTACGACCGATACCAGCTGGTTTGTAATCGATCATACTATCAGTGATGGCCCATAAGGCGGCATCGGTGTAAGGAAGTTTTTGAAGACCTGGTTTTGCTTTTACACGTGCATAGATAAAATCTTTTGCTGTTTTCCAGCGATCATCACCCATTACACGTTGTTTCAGGTCATCCATGTTTGCTTTATCAGCCAGACTGGTAACAACAGGAGCTACAGAAATTCTTTTTACAATATGATAGCCACTTTCAGAAAGAAATGGTTTGCTGATAGCGCCATTGGATGGCAGTGACCAGATCAGGTTTTCAAACGCAGGTTCATACTGTCCAACATGAATAGCAGGTACATTACCACTGGCAGCAGCACTGATGATATCATTGCTATAAATAGAAGCAAGATTGCTGAAGTCGTCACCTGCCTGGATGCGTTTGTATAAAGAATCGGCTAACACAGCTGCTTTTCTTTTACTTTCTTCTTTCACTCCCGGAGGAAATGCTAACAGGATCTGTTGAATTTTAATTTCACCAAAAGCTTTTCTTTCACCCAGGTTTTTAAAAATATGATAACCTGCTTTGGAGCGGTAAGGTTGTGAATACTTGCCGGGAGCAGTTGAGTAAACGATGTTTTCAAATTCATAAGGCAGTGTGAAGACAGTAATATAGTTGATATCACCTTTATTTTCTTTCGCAGAAGGATCATCAGAATATTGTTCGGCTACTTTTAAAAAGTCTTCGCCTTTTGCAAGACGTGCTACGATCTCATTTGTTTTTTTGCGGGCGGCTCCTGTATCAGATGGATTATCGGCGATAAAAATATGTGCGACATGAATATCTTTCTGGCTACGCAGAAATGCTTCTTTGGACAGACGATCGATGGCTTTTGGATCGCTCATGTAGTTCTCGATGATCTGGCTGCGCAGATTATCTACTTCACTTTTGATCTGTGGAAGTGTATCGTAACCGCGGTCGTAAGCCTCGCGGATCTTTAAACGGGAATTGATATACAAGCCGAGATAATCGTGCATGGCCTGGCTCCGGGCACTGGCAGGTTGCTGGTTATTCTTATTGAAAGCGCGCACAAAATCCGGTGCATCGGCCTTATATTTTCCGAAGGTAAAAAGTGTTTGGGAAGATGCTGAAAACGCGATACATCCTATGAGGACAGCAGTCAGCAGGTTTTTTTTCATAGTATTGAATTTGCAGTTTTACTATAACGACAGTAAACGCTCTTTATTAGCGTGTTACAAAATAAAAACAGGTTTCTCAGATTTCAAAGAAGTTGAAGGTTAAAGGTTGAATGTTGAAGGAAGGTCGATTCCTTCAACTATATTACAATAAACTTCGAAAATAGGCTCGTTCAACGTTGAACTTTCAACCTGCCCTAGTTCGCCTTCATCTTTATATCAATAATATCATTCGTTTGCTGCCAGGTCAGTTTCTTGGCCACGATCCGTTTGTCTTTATCCAACAGGTAAACAGTAGGAAAACTCTGCACATCGTAAAGCTGGGAATAGCCAGGAATATTGGCGTCTATCCTTCTCTTTTCTTCATCTTTTGAGTAATAAACGTTGGTCCATTCGCCCATATGTCCTTTGTGAATGAAGTCCAGCCAATCCTTCCGGGTGCCGTCTGTTTCTTTAGCTACTGCAAAGATCTGTACGCCTTCTGCTTTCCATTTTGCCTGGTAAATAGAATCCAGTACGGGCAATAGTTCCTTACAATGTCCGCAGGTGGGATCCCAGAAACAGATAACAGTAAAGCGGGCGGTGCTATCCCCATACAATGATCTCATGGCATTGGCAGTATCGGGCAGTGAAATATTTTCTGCAGGATTACCCATGATATTTGCCATCAGGCTATAGGCTCTGTCGGTAATGATCTTTCTTCCCTGTGCTGTCAGCCAGTCGTAATCTTTTTGGGCAAAATATTTTTCGAAGAGGTGAACGAACACCGCGTCTTCCCACATGTATTTCATGTTGAGATAACGGGTAGCAAATTTTACCAATAGAAAACGCGTCATTTCCTTGCTGGCACTTGCATAGCCGAGCATCCAGTCTATTTCATGATTTACTGAATCTGCGGAAGGGAAAACAAGTGTATTGAAATATTTATCCAGTCGATCCTCAAAAAGCGAAGCGGGGGTACGGGCAATGCGCTCATCATAAAAATTGATGCCATCCCAATAATGATTCTTGAAATAATGATAAGCAAAAGTGGAATCATACTTTCCGCCGGGTTGCTGAGCGGCCACTGGTATCTGCGGTTCTTCCATCAGGTGAAGAAGGGCGCTTAATATGTTATCAGGATTCTTTGCAATGAGTTGATGACGATAAGTTGAAATTTCTTTGTTGACAGTCTGCAAACGGCCATTCCAGTACACAGAATCTTTATGTGAAGCTGTTTGTAATGCCCGGTTAGCCGAATCGATCGACTTGCCTTTTACATTCATGTACTTCTGATAGGAATCGAATAGTTCGTTGTCGGGGGAGCTGATGAATTTTTTACCAAAGGTGATATTGGCTGTATCGGCGACAACGGAAAAATGCTGTTGTTTATCGATCAGCATTTCGAAGAATTTGTTCCTGGCAGGATAGACGACGAGGTAAATGCCGCCGCCCAGTTTAGTGGAACCCTTAAAGGTGCCCTCACTCTTATCGTTGAGTTTTACAGAATCAACGACAGGGTATTGTTTTCCGGAATAATAACCGAGGTAGATGTATTCATTTTTGAAAGGTTTCAGGGTCACTTTTATCTCATAACTATCCTGTCCAAAAACGAGAGCCGCCATAAAAAGAGCGGGAAAAACCAGTAATTTCTTCATACTGAGCATGTGATGGGGTAAAGTTATCAAAAAAGATGTAAAATAGGGGTTAATGGTTGG
>JBDTPD010000048.1:0-12694 GCA_039932855.1 Chitinophagaceae bacterium
AAGAAACTTTTTAAAATCTTGTACTTCCGTACCCCACTGCAGCAGGATTCCCTGCTGCCAGATGAAAATCACTTTGCTTTTAAAAAAATATCCAATGAAACTCCTGAAATTTTCAGGCTTGTGCCTGCTGTATGTCTGTATGTGTGTGTCCGTTTCGGCACAGAACAACAAAGTCCCCATTAACGAACCTGATTACAATAAGCCGTCGCTGTTTGCCGGTATGCCTGACCAGATCAAGATCGAGGTCAGCGAACTGGAAAATCTCCTGACGCAACAACCGGAAACGGGCAAGAATGTCGCGGTGACCTTTGCCGACAAATCCGTTCCCACGTTTAATGGAAAAATAGAATCCGTTGCCAGCAAGTATAACAACACGATCAAAACGCTGATCATTCGTTCGAGCAATTTCAGTGGAGCCACACTGACATTATCCTCATCCACCCTCCCTGATGGTACGGTCCGGTATTCCGGCCGTATCATCAGTTTTAAGCATGGCGATTTGTATGTGCTAGAACAGCAGAACCAACAATATTTTTTAATCAAGAAAAAGTATAACGACCTTATCAATGAATAGACCCGGCTGAAAGATCCGTTTTTTTCCGTATCCGTTTAGTACCCGTTTTATAATCCAATCCTCCTATGATGAAAACTTTATTCAGAACCCTGTGTGTATGCGTATTATTTAGTGTTCATCTATCCGTACGTGCCCAGGTACCGTTGTTGAACAGCTATCCAACTGCCAGTGCCACCATCTTCCTCGATTTTGATGGTCATACTGTCGCGAATACCAGTTGGAACTATGCCGGACCTATTGTATGTGGTGCGTCGGGAATGACGAGTCCGCAGATCATTGAGATCTTTAACCGCGTAGCAGAAGACTACCGGCCCTTTAACATCAACATCACCACTGACTCTACCAAATTCCTTTCAGCGCCGTTGTTAAAACGGATGAGAGTAGTGATCACCACTTCATCAAGCTGGTATGGATCAGCAGGTGGCGTTGCTTTTACAGGATCATTTGTATGGGGTGATGATAGCCCTTGTTTTGTTTTCTCTGCCTTATTAAACAACAATGTAAAATTTATTGCAGAAGCTGCTTCACATGAAGCGGGTCATACATTAGGCATGTATCACCAGGCGCTGTATGATGTCAATTGTAATAAGATCAGTGATTATTATGCCGGCCAGGGAACTGGTGAGATTGGCTGGGCGCCTATCATGGGTGTGGGCTATTACCAGAATTTTACATTATGGAACAATGGCCCTAATTCTTACGGATGTAATAATTATCAGAGTGATCTTGATATTATCAGTTCTGCTGCCAATGGTTTTGGTTACCGTACAGATGATCACGATAATGAATTTGCCACAGCCAGTTTATCTGTGCTTACTGTCAATCAATTCGAAGCTACTGGTGTGATAGAAAAAAATACCGACCAGGATATGTTCCGGTTTATCATTCCTACACGTGGTCAATTTAAACTGGATGCTGTTCCTTATAATGTAGGAACAGGAAACGCAGGCTCTGACCTGGATATGCAGGTGACCTTATACGATCAGGATCAAAATGTATTAAACGTTTACAATCCCGGTACCTTACTCAGTTCAGTAGTTGATACCACATTAAATGGTGGCGACTATTATTTACGTGTAGAAGGAAAAGGAAATCTATATGCGCCGGCTTATGCGAGTCTTGGTTCTTATTCTTTATTAGGAAGTTTCAATGGAGGTATTCCTTTGCCTTTGCATCATCTCAACCTCGAAGGTGTGAAGATGGGTAATGCAGCAAAATTGAACTGGACAATTGAAGCGGATGAAACGGTAGCGCAACAAATACTGGAAGTATCTACTGATGGAAGAAATTTTGTACAATTAATAGAACCAGCTCCTTCAGCCAGAAGCTATACTTATAGTCCTGCTCCGGATGAAGCCGCTCAATACCGCTTATTTGTGACATTTGATAATGGTCAGCAATATTATTCCAACATTGCTACTATCCGCGAAACGCCACCGGCAGCACGACCTAAACTGGTAAGCAACCTTATTCACACAAATACCATCTCTGTAAATAGTCCTGGTAAATTCGATTACGCGATCATTGATATGAGTGGCCGGATGATTCGCCAGGGACATTTAAACAATGGAATTAATAATGTCGATGCAAATGCCATGATGCCGGGTATGTATATGATACAATTTACCGGTAATGGTGAGCAATGGACAGATAAATTATTGCGCCAATAAACCCATTAGCGTTCTGATTAACAGAACAATAATCCGTTCCCCTTTTGAAACCCCGAGGTTTTTCTTTAATTTAGGAAAACCTCTTTTTTATGCGTTGGAGAAAATTTAATGGCGACCTTATTGAAATCCCGATCATGAAAGCGGTAGAAAATGCGATCAAACGGGAGACAGCTGCCGGCTTCAAACTCAAGGTTTGCATTGGTACAGATTCACAGGTAAAAGGAAAGGAAACAGAATTTGCAACGGTTATCGTTTTCCTGAGAGAGGGTCATGGTGGTTTTATGTTCATTCATAATGAAAAAACCCGCCAGACTTTCACTATCAAGGAAAGAATGCTGACGGAAGTAGCGAAAAGCATCGATATCGCGTACCAGCTGTGCAATCTTTTTACGGTGTACAATGTAGACATGGAAGTGCATGCGGACATCAACACCAATCCGCACTTCAAGAGTAATGATGCATTGAAAGAAGCGATGGGTTATATTCTTGGGATGGGCTTTGCTTTCAAAGCCAAACCAGAAGCCTTCGCCAGCAGCAGTTGCGCCAATAAGGTAGTTAACTGATTTGACTGATCATTGATGTATAGCTCCCCGCTATATGAATTCGCTGCAAGACCTTTCAGCAGCGACAATAAAATTGTCTCCCCTATATTTTAAGAATGTACGATGTTAGATGTACGATGTACGCCATGCTGACAATAGAAAATCTATTCAACAATCGACATGTCGTACATCGTACATCTAACATCGTACATATTGGTAATTAATAACCGCCGGAAGGAAGTGAGATCTTTTTATCAGAGGAAATCTGCAATGAATCAGATGCTGGTTGTGAATCGCGGACCATTGTTGACGCAGAAGTAGCGTTGTCGCCCTGGGACATATATATTTTTTCAACCTTCCTTGCATCTTGTTGCGCGATTACAAAAAATGCAAGTGCCATGACAAATAAAATAACGATAAGGTTTCTTTCAGAGAAAATTCGTCTCATAGATATTTCCAGATTGCGTGCAAATTAAATCATTAAACTCAAACTATCCAAGTATTGTCAGTCTGCAGTTGGCAGTAAGCAGTCGTCGTCTGCATAAGTAAAAGCCTTACGGGTCAGAGAACATAATGATAGCTACTGTAAACAGATGGCGACTGCTCACTGCCAACTGCAGACTGTCTACTGATGTTTCTTGGCAAAGTCTTTATTGGAGTCACTGATATAGTCCAGCAAAGCCTCTCTCCCTTCCTGGGAAAGTGCGGAGGTGACAAAGAATGGAGGTGATTCCTCCCATCTCTTTAATAGATCGGAGATGAAGAGTTGCACATTTCGTTTGGTGGCCCCGGGTTTGTTTTTATCGCTCTTGGTAAAGACAACGACAAAAGGTATTTCCCATTTTCCCAATTGATCAATAAAGGCCAGATCGTTTTTTTGTGGCTCATGACGGCTGTCGATGAGTACAAACAAGCAGGCGAGATTCTCTCTTTTCCGGATATATCCTTCGATCATTTGCTCCCACCTGCGACGATCGGTCTGTGAACGCTTGGCATAACCATAACCAGGCAAATCGACCAGGTACCATTTTGATTTATCATCTGAGATAATTTCAAAATGATTGATCAATTGTGTTTTTCCGGGAGAGGAAGATATTTTAGCCAATGCTTTCTTATTGCAAAGCATATTGATCAGCGATGATTTACCCACATTACTCCGACCAATAAATGCATATTCCGCCCGATCCGCTGTGGGACATTGCGTGTAATCAGCGCTGCTGATGAGATATTTGGCGTCTTTTATTTCCATTGGCTGCAATATAATCGATATGAAGAATGAGAAATAAGAAAGGAATTAAAAATTATGAGTTATGAATTTTGGGACACATTTATAATTCATAACTCATAATTTTTAATTCCTTTCTTATTTCTCATTCTTTACCTCCCGGCGTATTTTTGCAAATGCCTGACATTCTACCTCACGATCATATCACACCCTACAAAGAATCGGGAAAAACCAAGAAAGAACAAGTGGCGGCTATGTTCGACGGTATAGCTCCCCGGTATGATTTTATGAACCGGTTTTTGTCGGCCCGGACAGATATTGGCTGGCGCAAAAAGGCTATCCGGTTACTGAAAGACGATCAGCCCCAACATATATTAGATATAGCTACTGGTACCGCTGATATGGCGATCATTGCCTGTAAGATTCTAAAGCCACAAGCAATTACTGGCATCGACATTTCTGCACAGATGCTGGAGATGGGGAGAAAAAAGGTTGATAAAGAGGGGTTTACAAATGTTATTTCCTTGCAACAAGGGGATTCCGAGACAATAAATTATAGGGAAAATACGTTTGATGCCGGAATGGTAGCATTTGGAGTCAGAAACTTTGAAAACCTGGAAAAAGGACTGGCCGAAATTAAACGGGTGCTGAAACCCGGATCACAATTGGTCATCCTTGAATTCTCAAAACCAAAACAACCTGTCAGGAGCCTCTATAATTTATATATGAGGATCGTTGCGCCACAAATGGCCAAATTGTTCAGGCAGGAAAAGGACGCTTACCAGTATTTAAGCGAATCAGCCAATGCTTTCCCGGATCGTAGAGATTTGATCGATATTTTAAACAAAGCTGGTTATAGTGATACCCGCTTTAAATCGCTAAGCTTAGGAATATGTTGCATTTACACCGGCAGAAAACCCGTACCGTGAGACCTGGAAGTTATCTAATTCTTGGTTTGCTGCTTCTTATTGCCTCTACCTCATCGGCCCAACGCGAAAAAGTGATCTACCAGGAAGATCATGATCTGAAGCCTTACTATTTTGGTATCACCTTAGGCGTAAATCTCGCACGCTTTCAACCCGAATTGCATCCACGCTCCTTACAATACGATAGTATATTGGTAGCTGAGCCACTTAACTCCGGTGGTTTTGTACTTGGATTGCTGGCAACTGCCCGTATATCTGACCGCTTTCAATTTCGATTCAACCCACAGTTGATGTTTTATCAGCGCAATATTTATTATAAGCTCGCTTATCCGGATAATGGCGAAACAGAAGTGACCAAAGCTGTTGAATCAGTTTCTGTTTCTTTCCCTTTTCAAGTAAAATTTCAATCAGATCGTATTGGCAACTTTCGTGTATACCTGATGGCTGGTATGAAAGGTGATATTGACCTTGCCAGTAATGCAAGGGCCAAACGAGCTGATGATATTATTAAGATAAAAAAATATGATTATGGTCCCGAGTTAGGGATCGGTTTCAATTTCTTCTTTCCAACATTCATCTTTTCTCCGGAGATCAAGATCAGTAATGGATTGCCTAATATCCATAGTCGTGATCCTAATTTGAAATACTCCAGTGTTTTTGATAAGATACAATCGAGGATGATTGTTTTTAGTATACATATTGAAGGATAAAAAATATTTTCCCTAATGATAAAGCCATGAGATAATATTTCATGGCTTTATCATTACAGACTATCAATAATCTGCTTTTATCAGGTAATGCGCTATTGCGACGAGTCCGCCCGGAAAACACTAAGATCTGATTATGAAGCTGGGCGTGACATCGTCGGGGAAGTGACCGCTAAGGACAGATTCGCCGACGACGTCTCGCCCGATACGATGTAATAAAATAAATGAATTTTCCGGGCGGACTCGTCGAAGTAAGAATTCACGGGTTTGTGAGATAAATATTTTTAGAACTCATACTCTCTCCTATGCATATTCCATCTTACACCAAATGAAAGCACATTTGTATTTCCTGAAATGATCGGCGGTGTTTTTGTTTCTTCTTTGCGATATACTCCTGAAGCTTCAATAAAAAGATTTTCCTTCAATTCATACGACAATAGCAATGACGCATAGAACACATTGGTCTTCCATCCTGACCCAATATCAAATCCCAAATCACTTGTGCGGAATGGCGCCACACTCGGTAAAAAGATATTGCTGCCATAACTCACCGCACCAGAGTCCCTACCTTGCTGATAGTAAATCAATTTCCCCTGGATCATCCATTTCGGAGCCGGTTGATAACGCGCTATACCAATAAATTCCTGGAAGTTTGCCATCAGCGGATGAGCCAGCGGCTGATTGTAATGAGTATAGTTACCAACTGAATCAAAGTGCGAATAAGTAAATGGTCTTACACGATTATGCTCGATCTGCAGATCAAGATTTTTAATTCCAAATGCATCGATATACTTCGCTCCTACCTGGATGCCGAATTTATTTGCCCACCATCCATTACCAGCTTTTATTTCCGATAAATTAAATTCATCCAGGAGGAACTGTCCATAAAACTGAAATTTCTTTGCCACGTTTGCTTTTACATCAAGACCTACAACTGAGTTATCGAAGCTTCCGTTTTGCTGTTCAATGGAACGATAAAATATCACCGGGTTCAAATAACCAAAATCAAAATGATTAACACGTCCGAAAATAACTCCTTCAAATAAACCGATATTTAACCACTTCGTTACATTCACATCGAGGTGGTGCATCGCTGCATATTTTTTTCCCAATAATTTATCACCAGAGCGGCTATCAGCATTTTGTAGTTCCATGAACAGGTTCTGATAGTTGAATTTCCAGATACGTGTATTCAATTTTAAAAAGAGATTACTGCTGCCATAATCACTCAGGAACAAACTACGATATCCATTGCCGATAAAATTTTTATCATACCCGAATGCCACATCTATATACCTGGTGATATTAAACGTAAAATGACCACGGGCATCGAAGTAGTCAACACCACCGGGATCTTTGAATGCTTTATAAAAACCTTCACCCGGGACTGCTTTACGTGCAATGATCTGTTGCTGTACATAAAAAGGATCTCGTTCCTGGTTGTCCGTTAAATAGGCGGAGAAACCAATTTTATTGGCGATGCGGCCACGCATAGTCAGACCTCTTGTATTCAGGAAAAGATTTTCATCATTATCCTTTTCTTTAGAAATCACATATTGTATCACCGGGTTAACGACCAGGTCAAAATCAGTTACGTGTACTTCATATAAATTGGCCGGCGTAGTATAAAAATTCTTCAGGACTGGCTTTTTGCTTTGATACTTAGCACGCTCTTCAGCCGTCAGGTATTCGGTATTATTAAGGTAGATACGCTCGAGGTTGTATTTATCGACTTTGGATAAACCAGCTTCCCCGTATTTCTGAATATAATCCCTTACGCCATTCACCACATATTTGCCACGGCTAAAGGGCTTTGTTTTGGAAAAATTCAATACAGAATCATTCTGTGCCTTAATTTCCAGTCTTTCGAGGAGAATATTTTGCTTATCACCCTGCGGCAGGTAGGTTGTTTGTGCCGCACTTACAAACGGAGAAAGAAATACAAGCAGTCTTACCAGGGTTTTTTTAAATTGCATTCCAAGTTTTTTAGGATAATAGTCAACAAATTATGCAAATATATCTGATTAAAAATATACAGGTCGTCAATGAGGGACAAATCATTACAGCCGATGTATTGATCAAAGGTGGGAGGATCGAGAAAATAGCGGGGCAGATAACCAACCCAGGAAATGCCACCGAGATAAATGGTGAAGGCAAACACCTCTTGCCCGGCGCTATTGATGACCAGGTACATTTCCGGGAACCTGGACTTACACATAAAGCGACGATCTATACTGAATCGAAAGCGGCTGTTGCTGGTGGCGTTACCAGTTTTATGGAAATGCCCAATACCATTCCGCCTGCTTTTACACTCGATCTGTTAGAACAGAAATATGAAATTGGCAAAAACACTTCCCTTGCCAATTATTCTTTTTATATCGGCACCTCTAATGAAAATGCACACGAAGCCTTAAAAGCGAACGCCCATAAAAAAGATATTTGCGGTATTAAAATATTCATGGGTTCTTCTACCGGCAATTTATTAGTCGACAATCCACTTACGCTGGAAAAAGTATTTAGCGAAAGCGAAATATTGATTGCTACGCATTGTGAAAATGAAAAGATCATCAAAGACAATCTTGCAAAGGCGAAAGCCGAAAATAGAACATTAACTGCAGCCGATCATCCCATCATCCGCAATGAAGAAGCATGTTTTGAATCCTCTTTTTATGCGATCCAGTTAGCTAAGAAATATAATACCCGGTTACATATTCTTCATATCAGTACAGAAAAAGAGTTACAACTTTTTTCAAATATGCTTCCGTTAAAAGATAAACGCATCACATCGGAAGTTTGTGTACATCATCTTCATTTTACCAGCGATGATTATGCGAGATTGGGTAATCTTATCAAATGCAATCCTGCTATCAAAGCACCGCATAACCGGGAGGCTCTATGGCCGGCATTGCTTGATGACAGACTGGATGTCATTGCTACCGATCATGCACCGCATACATGGGAGGAAAAAAATGAACCCTATGAAAAAGCGCATGCGGGTTTACCATTGGTACAACATTCTATGCTGCTAATGCTGCGTTATCATAAGCAAGGAAAAATATCTCTTGAAACAATAGTGCGTAAGATGAGCCATGCAGTGGCTGATTGCTTTCAAATCAATGAACGCGGGTATATCCGTGAAGGCTATTATGCTGACCTGGTAATTGCAGATATTAATGTGCCATCAACTGTTTCTAAAAAGAATATTTTGTATAAATGCGGCTGGAGTCCGCTCGAAGGAATCGATTTTCCCGCTACTATTACCCATACTTTCGTAAATGGCCAATTGGTTTATGGAAATGGGGTGTGGGATGAATCTAAGAAAGGAGAAAGACTAACGTTTAACAGATAACCAACGCCCCCATCCCCTAAAGGGGTGTTCAAGAAACTTTACTACATGCAGATATTTCCTTATTACAGTAACGGCTTCGGAATAAAATTGATCAACGTATTTTTAACTTCAGAATCCCCCTTTAGGGGATAGGGGCATGCAGATAGACAAAATTACATATAGCGACATATCGATTTTCAATGTAGATGAAGAGTTTTCTATTTTTCACTACCTGAACTTTACCCGTACCTCAGTAGGAAAAGACTGGCTAAAACATTTTTTCTCCAGCCCCTATTCCGATATTGAAAAGATCAGGGGTACGCAACAGGTGATCCGTGCCTTTGAAAAACATATCGATACGCTACCGGATGATATTTCAAACGGTACCATCCTGGTCATGAATAAATTCTTTGACTATGACCTCGATCCGCCGCCGCTTAATCCCGGACCTGTCAATGCTTTTTTTTATAAATGGTTCAAACAGGGAGATTATTCCATTCTGAAATTTTCTATTAAACATTTTGCGGATTTTTATAGGGGCATAAAAAAGCTGGCTGTCATTCTTGAAAAAGAAGACCTGCCGATCTCTACCCGTATTTATATCGAACGCATCCAGCAATTGTTGAAAATGCCCGCGCTTCAGCGACTAGCCGATACCAGAAAGGATCAATCATTCACACTTGCACAGTCAATATATTTTGGTCACCATATTTATCACGATTGCCGTCATCCTACGCAAGAAATCATGGATATATTCGGACGGTTGGACGCCTGGTACTCGATGGCTATGGCAGTGAATAAATACAAACTGGCTTTTCCGGAATTTACAGAACAGGATACACCGTTAGTCGAAGCGAAAGGATTGTATCACCTGCTCATTCCAAAACCGGTGCCGTATGACCTGGTGATGAATCCAAGTCATAATTTTCTTTTCCTGACCGGCGCCAACATGGCTGGAAAAAGTACATTGATCAAATCAGTCGGGTCATCCGTTTTCCTGGCGCATATAGGCATGGGTGTACCAGCTGCTCAAATGAAATTGACATTGTTTGATGGATTACTGAGTAACATCAATGTAGTAGATAACATCGCGAAAGGTGAAAGTTTTTTCTTCAACGAGGTACAACGGATCAAGAATACGATTGAGAAAATAAATAACGGGAAGAAATGGCTGGTATTGATCGATGAGTTATTTAAAGGAACCAACGTACAGGATGCAATGAAGTGCTCACTGGCGGTAATCAAAGGATTAATAAAAATCAAGAATTCACTCTTTATACTTTCTACACACTTATATGAAATAGGGGATGAACTAAAAGATTTCAGTAACATTTCTTTCCGCTATTTTGAAACGAATGTCAGTGATGAACAACTTGAATTCAGCTACCAGTTAAAAGAAGGCATCAGCAATGACCGGATTGGTTATGTGATATTGAAAAGGGAAAAGGTGGTGGAGATGCTTGAGAATTTATAATCCACCCCCGACCCCTAAAGGGGGGTAAGCATCACTATAATTTTTAAATTCTTAAAGTATTGGTCTTTCTACTATCGTAAAGTATCTTGACTCCCCTTTAAGGGTCGGTGGTCTGAGTTCCTCCTGCTAAAAATTCACTACTTTCATTCCTTATTTTATCATATGAAAAAAATCAGTGCCGCCATTATTCTTTGCTTTTCCTGCCTGATAAGCTTTTCCCAGAAAGATATCGATGTCTTGCATTATAAATTCGAGATCGTTTTGACAGATCAGTCAGACACCATTCACGGCCACACTGAAATAAGCCTGAAATTTCTCCAACCAGTGTCACAAGTCATCATAGACCTGAAACAATCAAAGGGCACTGAAAAAGGAATGTATATTGATAATATTACCGGACCTGGTGTGAAGGGTTTTATGAAATATGATGACAGTGTTGTCATTTCATTGACACAAGCAGCAAAGGTGAATGATAGCGCAACTTATACTATTACCTATGCAGGTGTTCCCGGCGATGGCCTGATCATTTCCCGGAATAAATTTGGACAGCGTACATTCTTTGCTGACAACTGGCCCGATCGTGCACATCAATGGATACCCTGTGTAGATAATCCTGGAGATAAAGCATCAGTAGAGTTTGTAGTCATTGCTCCAGATCATTACCAGGTTATTTCCAATGGCATTCAAATAGAAGAAACTAATTTAACCGATAATAGAAAACTAACGCATTGGAAAGAAGATGTGCCATTACCAACTAAAGTAATGGTGATCGGTGTAGCTGAATTTGCTGTTCAATATACCGGCGATGTGAATTGTACGCCCGTCTCTACCTGGGTTTATTCAAAAAACAGGAACGATGGTTTTTCCGATTATGCTCCTGCAAAAGATATTCTTTCATTCTTCAATAGCTATATCGCGCCTTATCCCTATAGAAAATTAGCAAATGTACAGTCACTGACCACGTTTGGCGGAATGGAAAATGCCAGCGCTATTTTTTATTTCGAAAATTCTGTTGACGGCAAGAAAGACCAGGAAGAATTATTTGCGCACGAGATCGTGCATCAATGGTTTGGTAATATGGCCACTGAAAAAAGCTATTCGCATCTCTGGTTAAGCGAAGGCTTTGCTACTTATCTTACTATTGTTTACATGGAAAAAAAATATGGAGAAGATAAAGCACGTGCGATGCGCGAAGAAGATCGTGCCCAGGTAGTTTCTTTTATGAGATCGACCAACAATCCCGTGGTAGATTCTGTTTCTCCGTTTATGAATTTACTTAATGCGAATAGTTATCAGAAAGGTGGTTGGATATTACACATGCTTCGTCGCCAATTGGGTGATTCCGTTTTTCATAAGGCTGTTCAGCAATATTATTTAACCTATGCAGGCAAAAATGCTGATACCCACGATCTGCAACAGGTGTTTGAAAAAGTATCGGGCAAAAATTTATCATCATTCTTTAAGCAATGGTTATACACGCCAGGTGTACCAAAATTAGAGGTGAACTGGAAGTATGATGCAAAAGCAAAAAACTTATTGGTAACTGTACAGCAACTTCAACAAACAGTATTTGATTTTCCACTTGAATTATCTTTTGAAACACGTTCAGTCAAAGAGAAAATGGCAACGATACAGGTGACGCAGGCAAAACAAACTTTCACAATACCGGCAACCGAAGAACCATTATCATTAAAAATAGATCCAAAAGTGAATATGCTATTAGAAGGAAAATTATCCCACTGATAGCAATGTTTTTTGACTTTTGACCCGATAGCTATCGGGTTTCTGTTTTTTTATTTTATTATCTCCGAATAAAACATTCCCCTACCGTCTTTTCACGTTGGTCAGCATTTTCTCCTGCCCTATATTTCCTGTATGCTGGTAAAAATTTTTGGCAGTGCCGTTTACGGCGTTGAAGCTATCACTATTACTATCGAAGCAAACTGGATACCTACTTCAGGTAAAGACT
This sequence comes from Chitinophagaceae bacterium, assembly GCA_039932855.1. Taxonomy (GTDB): domain Bacteria; phylum Bacteroidota; class Bacteroidia; order Chitinophagales; family Chitinophagaceae; genus JAJKIP01. The sequence goes on from JBDTPD010000048.1 coordinate 12,416, forward strand.
CCATGATCGTTGGATTACCCGACAGCGCCGTGAAAGAAAGTCTGCAACGGATCGAAAGTACTTTTAAGACAAACAGCTACCAGGTGCCAAGAACAAAAGTAGTAGTGAATATGGCTCCCGCTGATATCAAGAAAAGTGGAACGGCCTTCGATCTGCCAATTGCATTAGGGATATTAGGCGCTTCAGAACAACTCGATAACTGCGAGGCATTACAGCAGTATGTGATAATGGGTGAATTAAGTTTGGATGGACAATTGCGACCAATCAAAGGTGCGTTAC
>JBDTPD010000049.1:0-12677 GCA_039932855.1 Chitinophagaceae bacterium
AATGGCTCTGCTTCAATTACACATTCATAAGATAAACGGGAGAATTGATCCGCGAGATATTCTTCAATGATCTCGTGTTTATATCCCAATGAAAAAATAAAATGTTCAACGCCCTGCAAACGCAAACTATTGATGACATGAAAAAGAAATGGCCGGCCTGCAACAGGCGCCATACATTTTGGAAGGTCGGGAACTGCTGAACGAAGACGTGTTCCGAGGCCGCCGGCTAGAATAATGGCATGCCCCCTCCGCCCCCTAAAGGGGGAGCCTGGAACAGCCTGATTAGTTGAAATGATTTTATTCATCAGAGTTTTCAAACTCCCCTTCAGGGGTTGGGGGTATAAATTTTCTCTTCTACCAATTGGCAAACGATATGTCCTAATAATATATGACTCTCCTGTATACGTGGTGTATCAGTTGATGGTACATTGATAAGATGATCGCTGACTGTTTTCATCTTGCCGCCGGTAGCGCCAGTGAAGCCAACGGTGATCATACCTTTTGCTTTGGCTGTTTCAAATGCTTTGATAATATTCTTTGAATTACCGGAGGTAGAAAGACCGACTAATACATCACCAGGCATACCAATACCTTCGATCAGGCGGGCATAGATATCATCAAAACTGTAATCATTACCAACAGCAGTGAGGTAAGATGTATTACAATGAAGTGCTTCAGCAGGTAATGCTTTGCGGTCAATGTAGAAACGGCCGGAAAATTCTGCCGCAAGATGTTGTGCATCGGCTGCACTACCACCATTGCCACAGAAATAAACGCGTTTGCCATTGTTGAATGCATTTACAATAATGCCAATGACGGTGTCAACGGTTTTCAATAATGCTTCATCTTCCAGCACCTTATTCTTTACGGCTATTGATCCGGTGATAATATTTTTTATTTTGTCCATACCAAATATTGTGATTAACCAACCATACGTTCCGATGGGACGCCAACTTTCATTTCATTTTTTATTTACCGACCAGACGTCCCTACGGGACGTTGTGAAATTATCATTCATGTGCTGTCAATGAGACTTTCTGCGGGGCGAAAGAATGAACCATTAAACTTTTTAACCCTTAAACCATTCAACCGCCTATTGTCCACGTCTTCAATCCATGCTCCACAAATTGGTAACTACGATGACGGCCACCGAATTTTTCTAAACTTTTAATGACAGTATATTTTGTATTTGCCGGGCAATAGAAGATCATGAAACCACCACCACCTGCACCGGAGATCTTCCCACCTGTTGCGCCTGCCTGTATGGCTGTTTCATAAATATCTTCCATCAATGGATTGCTGATGCCTTCGGCCATTAATCTTTTTTGCTGAAAACCGATATTGAGAATGTCACCGATCTCGTGCAACTTGCCTTTTAGTAATGCTTCTTTCATTAAGCGCGCCTGCTCTTTCAACTGATGCATGGCTTCGATAGAACTATCTTTTTTATCAACTACATTTCGGCTTTGTTTCTTGATGATCTCTGCAGACTCGCGACTCGTAGATGTATAATATAGTAAGAGATTATTCTCGAGTTCAAATAAATATTCTTGTTTGATCCTTAATGGATTTACAATCACCTTATCATCTTTATCAAATTCCATAAAGTTGACGCCGCCAAATGTAGCGGCATATTGATCCTGGCGACCACCGGCTAATTTCAGATCCTGTCTTTCTATACTGTAGGCGTAATGTGCCATATCATACTCACCCAGTGGCAAACGAAGCATTTCTGCAAACGCGCCAACAATGGCAACAACTAATGTTGAAGAAGTACCCAATCCTGAACCAGCAGGCGCATCGACAAAGGTAGAGAGACGAAAGCCCTGGGTGACCCCATAATCTTTTTGAATACGGTTATAAATACCTTTCAACAGATCAAGTGTTCCATTCAATGGCAATTCTTCTGCCCATTCAAATTCCTGTTGTTCGCCGCGATCAATTGTCTGAACGATGATCTTTTTTTCATCAAGAGGTTCGATAGTGGCATGGGCGTATAAAGAAATGGTCGCATTGAGAATAGCGCCACCAAAAAGATCGCAGTAGGGACTTACATCGGTGCCACCACCAGCGAGACCGATCCGTAAAGGAGCTTTACTTCTGTATATCATTCGCTAACTGAGTAATTGTATTGACCATATTGGCCCAGCTGTATTTTTGTTTCTCGATGCGAAGATGAGGAATAAAATAATTCTCTCCTAATTGATAGAAATCGAGGATACCGCTGGCAATCGCAGCAGGAGTTGGCTCTACTACCAATCCCACTTTTTTATCTGGAACCAAAGTAGGCAATCCGCCAACATTGGTAACGATCATCGGTTTTTCAAAATGGTAGGCGAGGGGAGTAACACCGCTCTGCGTAGCATTGCGATAAGGTTGTATGACCGCATCGGCTGCACAGAGATAGTATTTCACTTCGCTATCCTGTATAAAATCCGTTTTTAATATCAATTGATCTTTTATTTTCAATTTTTCTATTTGCTCATGGTAGGCTGCAGCATCTTCATAAAATTCACCAGCTACCAATAATTTTATTCCGCTGTTTCTTATCCGCTCATCAGCCATTGCTTCAAATAAAAGATCAAGCCCCTTGTATTTCCGGATAAATCCAAAGAATAAAATCAACTTTTTTTCTTTGCTGAGATGTAATTTTTCCCTGGCTTTTTCTTTAGAAATAATCGCGCCAAAATTATCATACAATGGATGCGAAACAAGTAATGCTGGTTTTCCTGGTTGGAACAAACGAAGATCACTCATCACCTTATCGCTCATGGTGATAAAGGCGTCGCAACTTTTTAAAAAATATTTGGTAAAAGGTTTGTCGCCCGGTCTTTTTTCATGCGGGATCACATTGTCGGCGATGCAGATGATCTTTGTGTGTTTATTTTTTTTAACTCTGCGCAGGATGGTTCCTAATGCTGGTCCCATCAATGGTATCCAGAAACGTACGACGATAATGTCCGGCCTTTCTTTTTTTAACCTGTTTCCAACTTTTATCCAATTAAGTGGATTCATGGAATTGATGACGGTATTGATCGTTAGATTTTCCGGAGCGGGTTCATCGCTGTATTGTGTTTTTCCGGGAAATAAAAAAGAAGGGTATTGTAAGGAGAAAGAATAGATGCTGCAATTGTCGCCGTTATCAATAAATTCTTTTGCCAGTCGCTGATTGAAGGTAGCTAATCCACCACGTAATGGATGTGCCGGACCTATGATAACTATTTTCTTATTGGTAGGAGCTGACATTTGGTAATATTATGAATTAAGAATTATGAGTTATGAATTTGTGTAACAGTTCGTGAACCTCAGATTCATAACTCATCATTCATAACTCTTAAATTTAGAGCCCGGCCTTCTCTTCTATGAGATAATTATTTCTTCCAACTGCGCTACGGGATACTAATTCGCCAATAAATCCGGCGAGGAATAATTGCATACCAATAATGATAGCCGTCATGGCCATATAAAAACCAGGGTTATTGGTGAGTGGATAATTAAAAATAATTTTAGTGGCAATCAGGTAAATGGAAAAGCCAAGACCGATCAAAAAGAAAACAGTGCCCCATAATCCAAAGAAGTGCATCGGGCGCTTTCCGAATTTACCAATGAAAAAGATCGTGAGCAGATCAAGGAAGCCATTGATAAAACGTCTCCATCCAAATTTGCTGACACCCCATTTACGCGGACGATGCTCTACTACTTTCTCGCCGATCTTTCTAAAGCCTGCCCATTTAGCCAATACAGGTACATAGCGATGCATTTCACCGTATACTTCAATGCTTTTTACTACTTTCTTTTTATATGATTTCAATCCGCAATTAAAATCATGAAGCTTTATCTTACTCATCTGCCTGGCAGCTGCATTGAACAACTTGCTTGGCAGGTTCTTGGTTAATCTATTATCGTATCTTTTTTTCTTCCAGCCACTCACCAGGTCATGTCCCTCTTCAACGATCATTCTTCTTAACTCAGGTATTTCATCAGGACTATCCTGCAGATCGGCATCCATGGTGATAATAACATCACCTTCGGCTGCACGAAAGCCTTCATTCAATCCGGCTGACTTTCCGTAATTGCGTTGAAACTTTATTCCTTTTACGTTTGGATTTTTCTGACGAAGTTGTTCTATCACTTCCCATGAATTATCAGTACTTCCATCATCGACATAGATCACTTCGTAACTGTACTGATGTTCCTGCATGACCTTTTCAATCCATGCCGTTAGTTCGGGCAATGATTCAGCTTCATTCAATAATGGTATGACCAATGAAATATCCATGCTTAAATTCTTCTTCTTAAAATTAATATAGCGCCGGCTGATGCCGCTGTAAAAGCAGCTCCGATAAACAAATATCTGATAACTGAAGAGTAAATCAATCCGGTGGTGTAATGTTTTTTACCGTCTGCAACCATGTCATCAACTTCACGGGGTGTTTTATCTTTCTTCGAAACCAGATATTCACGGTACGACTTTGCCTGATCTTCTGCCAGTTCAGGATGCATCATACTGTATACGCCTGTAAAAACGGTCAGGATCAGGGTAACTATTATAAAACACCTGAAGCCCTGACCAAAAAGGTCGACAAACTTACCGGTATAGCCGGCCGATTTACTAAACGATAATAATGTCCAGACAATACCAGCGGCATAAACGGCAAACACAACAAACTGAAGTCCTGAATCGGCCGGCAGATTATATGCTACAAAGATCAGTACCAATGCCGTCATGACAATACCAGTGAGAACGCCTTTGATCATCGGGGAACTTTTTTTCATAACGACAGCGCTTGTTTAATTGAGTATAACATTTTCACGATTAATAATTCCAATTACTTTCCCCGTTAGTTCTTTACCAATAAAAGGAGAGTTCTTCGATTTCGAACGTATATCTTTTGATTCAACGGTCCATTTTTTTGCCGGATCAAATAAGGTCAGTGATGCAGCAGCACCTTCTTTAATGGAAGGAGTGCTTGCTCCGAATATGCGACGTGGATTTATCGACAACAATTCAATCCATTTATCCTGCTTTACATCCGGCATAGCGGTATTCAATACAGCATAGCAGGTTTCCAGGCCGATCATTCCAAATTTAGCATATTCAAATTCCAATACTTTGCTATCGTATTCATGTGGTAAATGATGAGAAGCGATACAATCGATCACGCCATCTGTCAATGCTTTTCGGGTAGCGTCACGATTTTCTTTGGTACGTATGGGAGGATTTACTTTGAGATTGGTGTCATAACTGTTCAGGTCCTCATCGCTGAAGAAAAGATGGTAAGGAGTAATGGAGCAACTGATGGCAGCGCCACTTTCTTTTCCTCTTTTTATATATTCCAATGATTTTGGTGAACTGATACCGGTAAAGTGAAGTGATGATTCTGCATAGCGTGCGAGTTTGATATCGCGTGCCACGATCAATTCTTCCGCCATCATTGGTTTACCGGGCAATCCCAATTGCGTAGAGACGATACCTTCATTCATCAGTCCGTGCGGGTTGATGCTTTTATCATCAGGGATCTGTATCAAAGTGCCGCCAAAAGCTTTTACATATTGTAATGCTTTAACCAACAAACCAGCTGATTGAATGCTATTGATCCCGTCACTGAATGCAATGGCTCCGCTGGCGCGCATATCATACATTTCGGCGAGTTCTTTTCCTTCGGTGTTTTTGGTAATAGCGCCGATCGGGTGCACGTTTATGGGAAGTATCTTACTCTTCTGGCTGATATATTCAATACTTGCCTTATTGTGGAGGCAGGGATTGGTATTAGGAATGACCATGACATCGGTATAGCCACCTGCGGCGGCAGCCGCGGCTCCTGATTCGAGGGTTTCTTTAAACTCGTAACCGGGGTCACCGAAATTGGCGAAGACATCCATCCATCCGGGCGATACACAAAGGCCTTCCGTACTGATTTCCTGGTCGGCTTTTACAGACAATTGCTTACCCGTCCGGGTAATAATGCCGTCTTCAATGAAAATGTCGTGGATTTGCCCGTTGAGAGGAGATGAGGGATCAACGATCCTTGCTTGCTTAATGAGTATTTTCATTAAGGGGCGAAGATAAAGGTTTTTTTGAGAGAAGCTGTTAGCTTTTAGCTGTTAGCCATTAGCTCCGGATTTCATCAAGTTTATAAGAGTCTTCTGCTTTAGGTTCTGTGTGTACAATTAGCTTGAGGGCGAAGCTAACGGCTAACAGCTTCTCTCATAAAACTAACTGTGTATACAGCTTCTCCAGCGCATCTTCCGCTTTGTCGCACAGGCCAGGATGCACACGGGAGGTCTGGACCACGGTGCTGCGGAGGGCGGTGAGCCAGCGGAAACGGGAGGCAATATCGAGTTCGCCAATGGGGCCGGCATCTTTGCCGCCTTTGCAAATGCGTTCGAAAGAGTCGAGGTATTCTTTTAATTCAGGGATATTTAATGAGTCGCCAAAAGCGCTTAATTTTTCATCATCTAAGGTGAAGCGTACCTGCAAAAATTTCTGTTGCTGGCAATACAGGATAACGCCGGCATTCAGGAATTCTTCCCGTTCTACTTTCGGCACAATCCGTATGATGGCATACTCAAATAAGTGACTTCCTTGCATGTTGTGCTTCTTTTATAAAAATGTCTGATGATGAGATACGTGTGGTAAGAAATTCAATATACACTTCGCGGCGTTCAGCTGGCGTACCTTCTGATTCTTTCAACAACCATTCATCGGGAATGAGGGAAATAATCGAACGGATAAGTGCTGGAGTAAGAATAGCTTTACTTTTTACATCGATCGCATCGAGTTCACTGGCTTGTTTTAACAGCACATGATCTTTGATCTGTACAAAAGGTTTTGTTGATTGTTCTTTCCAGGTTTGCCAGTTATGGTGAAAATATAGCGCTGCTCCATGATCGATCAGCCATAGTTCTTTGTGCCAGCAAAGCATATTTGTATTTCTTGCCGTGCGATCTACATTCATCAATAAGGCATCCAGCCATACAATTTGTGACGCGAGTGCTGATTCAATGATCGTAACAGTCGGATCAAATGTAATAGAGCCTGATAAATAATGTAGCGCAAGGTTGGTACCGACGCTTGCTTTTAGCAGGTCCTGTATTTCTTCATCGGGTTCGGTGCGACCAAAAGCGGTATCGAGGTTGGCAAAAACAATTTCGGGAACTTTCAATCCCAGTGCACGCGCCATTTCTCCACCAATCAATTCTGCGATCAATGCTTTGATGCCTTGTCCGGCTCCGCGAAATTTCAGCACGTATAAAAAATCATCATCTGCTTCTGCGATGGCAGGTAATGAACCCCCTTCGCGAAGTGGTGTTACGTAGCGGATAACGTTGACGGTTCTTAATGATGGAGATTTTATTGGCATAGAGGAAAGCGGTAAAATTAGGAATTATGAGTTATGAATGATGAATTAAAAGCAGTTCCTTCTATTCATAATTCTTAATTCATAACTCATAATTGTAACCATGCCGGCTGTTTCTAATTTCAGCGATTAAATCTTACATTTGCCGCCTTAATAGTTCGGGACGTGGCGCAGCCCGGTAGCGTACTTGCATGGGGTGCAAGGGGTCGCAAGTTCGAATCTTGTCGTCCCGACAATAAAAAAGACTCTGTGGATACAGGGTCTTTTTTATTGCGATAACAGAAGAATTTTTATGCCTCACTATGTATACATATTAAAGAGTTTGAAAGACGGTCGCTATTATATTGGCGAGAGTTCCGACGTGGAAGCAAGATTAATATTTCACAATGCTGGTAAACAGCGTTCGACGAAAAGCAGGGTTCCATTTAAAATTGTATTAGTCGAAGAATATGGAACACGCGAAGAAGCATTAAAAAGAGAAAAGCAGATTAAATCCTGGAAAGGAGGGGAAGCATTTAAAAAATTGCTCGGGACGTAGCCCCGCCGATGGCGGGGTACTTGCATGGGGTGCAAGGGGTCGCAAGTTCGAATCTTGTCGTCCCGACAATAAAAAAGACTCTGTGGATACAGGGTCTTTTTTATTTGATGAACAGGAATTTTTTATGCCTCATTATGTATACATATTACAAAGTTTGAAAGACAATCGCTAATGACTAAAACACATTTGATTACATCCAACGACAGCATATAAATGAAAACGATTAAAATAACAGGAGCAAGGCAAAATAATTTAAAAAACATTTCCCTGGAAATACCCAAAAACAAAATCACTGTTTTTACAGGCGTTTCCGGTTCTGGGAAGTCTTCATTGGTCTTCGAAACAATTGGTGCTGAAGCGCAACGTCAGATAAACGAAACACAAAACAGCTTTATACGAAACAGGCTCACTCATTTTGGTGTGGCAGATGTTGATAAAATCGAACACCTTAATGTTCCTGTAATCATCAATCAAAAAAGATTAGGCGGTAATGCACGTTCTACCGTAGGCACTGCAACAGATATTTATGCATCATTGCGTTTATTGTTCTCCAGGATGGGAAAACCATTTGTTGGGTATTCCAATGTGTTTTCATTTAACAATCCACAAGGCATGTGTTTGACTTGTGAAGGATTGGGGTACAAACAAACGATTAACGTAGCGCAATTATTCAATAAAAATAAATCCTTGAATGAGGGTGCAATTTTATTTCCCACTTTTCAGCCCGGTGGTTACCGCTGGATAAGGTATGCACATTCCGGCTATTTTGATAATGATAAAAAACTCAATCAATATACCAAAGAGGAATGGCAGCTTTTGTTATATGCTGATGAGCATAAGCCAAAACATCCGCATAAAGGATGGGGCAAAACAATGATGTACAAAGGTGTTATCCGACGTTTGGAAAATGATTTTCTAAAAAAAGATTCAAAAGAATTCAATTCCCGGCAGGCAGATTTGAAAAAAATATTGGTTTCGGCACCCTGTCCGGCCTGCCATGGAAAAAGGCTAAACGATAAAATTTTATCCTGCAAAATAGAAGGCCAGAACATTGCCGACTGTGCAGCCCTGCCAATAGATGAATTATTGAATTTTCTAAAATCGCTTTCTTCAAAATTGTACGAAACAGTATTGGGCGAGCTCACAAAAAAATTAGAAAATGTAATTAATATCGGACTGCAATATTTAACGTTGGACAGAGTTACCAATACGTTGTCGGGTGGGGAATCGCAACGTATAAAAATGGTGAAGCATTTGGGAAACAGTCTAGAAGATCTTTTATATATTTTTGATGAACCCAGTATTGGCTTGCATCCGAAAGACCTGGAAAATATATCCGGTATTATAAAGCAGATAAAAGATAAATGCAATACGGTTTTAATTGTGGAGCATGATCCCGATTTGATTAAAATTGCTGAACATATTGTGGACATGGGGCCGTTATCTGGCAGGAAGGGCGGAGAAATCGTATATGAAGGAAGCTTTAAGGGACTGAAAGCAGCGCATGGAAAAACAGCAGAATACTTTTCACAAAAGAAAACCTATAACCGTGTGCCAAGAAAAGCGGACAGTTTTTTTACCATTAAGAATGCGCAATTACACAACCTTAAAAACATCACCGTAAATATTCCCGAAAAAGTACTGACTGTAGTCACAGGTGTGGCGGGTTCTGGTAAAAGTACCTTAATAAGCAAAGTATTGCCGACGCAATTTCCTGACATTAAAATTATAGACCAGTCTTTGTTCGCTACTAGTTCGAGAGCCACCCTGCTTACTTATCTCGGCATTTCAGATAAGATTCGCAATTTATTTGCAAAAGAAAATAATGTCAGCAATAAACTTTTTAGCCGGAACGGCGAAGGAAGTTGTCCTAATTGTAAAGGCCTTGGTGTTGAAAAAGTTGATTTGGCTTTTATGGAAGATATTGAAGAACCTTGTGAAGTATGCCACGGAACCGGTTTTAATCCTGATGTCTTAAAATACGACTATCAAAATAAAAATATTGCTGAAGTACTGAACCTGACTGTTGAAGAAGCACAAATCTTTTTCAAAGGAAATATGTTTATCCGTCATTTTAATTTATTGATTGAATTGGGCCTGGATTATTTGACTTTAGGTCAGCGGTTAAACAGTTTTTCCGGTGGCGAAAGGCAACGGCTGAAATTGACAAAAGAATTAAACGACCAGAATAATACGTTGGTTTTGGATGAACCAAGCACTGGTTTACATCCGTCTGACACGCAGAAACTGATGAAGATTTTGAACCGGCTTATAGAACATGGGAACACGCTAATTGTGATAGAGCATAATTTAGACATTATTGCACAGGCCGACTGGATTATAGACATCGGTGTTGGAGCGGGGAAATATGGTGGGGACTTGATTTTTGAAGGCGTTGTAACTAACCTTTTAAAAAGCACTAAATCAGAAACCGCTAAATATTTAAAAATGCATCTTGAATAGTACTACAGGCAATATTTGATTTGGCATTATGACGGGGCCACGAACTGGGATCGAGTCGGCTTGAAATTACTATTCAGTTATTTCTATGCATCGCATTAAATATAAAGGATCATTGATAACATCAATGATCCTTTATATTTATACGGGTAAGTTTACAATTCATGCAAATTCTGTTTTTATTACCTACTTTCGTGTTCCAACTCCGCCAGTTTTATTTCATCCAGCTTCAACTTAAACAGAACGAATTGAATCAGTATCAGCCGATTCATATTTTAATTATTTATTCACGCGTAAATAACTACAATGGCAACAAAACAAATTAGCCGCACAATCCTGTTCGTAATGGTATTGGCTACCGGCTTTATGCAGACATTTGCACAAACAGAAAAATTAGCTGCGACCATTTTACACCTCGACAGTGCCTTCTGGAATGCATATAACAATTGTGATTCAGCACATTTCAAAGATTTTCTTACTGATGATGTGGAATTCTACCATGATATGGGCGGTGTTACGCGCGATGCAAAATCGCTGATCGAATCTCTGAATAAAAATATTTGTGGTAATGCGAATTCACGGTTAAGGAGAGAAGCCGTTGCCGGTACTGTAAAAGTATATGCTATGCAGAAAGGCAATGAAATATATGGGGCTATTATTTCAGGCGAGCAAAATTTTTATATTACGGAGAAAGGTAAACCTGAATACAATAGTGGTACAGCGAATTTTACACAACTTTGGTTGCTCAAAAATGGTGATTGGAAAATGGCGCGCATACTAAGTTATAATCATCATGCCCCGGAATATGTAAACAAAAGGAAAGAAATTGAATTGTCTGCCCAGAAACTTGACCGGTTAACAGGAACGTACAAAAGTGCTCAGTCAGGCACAGCGACTGTTACACGGAAAAATAAAATACTCGTATTAACTGCAGGCAAAAACAGCTATATGCTTTACCCGCAAACGGATACCTCGTTTTTTGCAAAGGACAGGGACCTTGTATTCCAATTCGCAGAGGATGCAAAAGGGAAACCGATTAGAATAATTGTAAAAGAGAATAATGCGGTGGTAGAGGAACTGATTTTTGAAAAATAAATACCTGCAGGGATTTTTGATCATTTTTAATATTCGAACGTAGCGCAGCCCGCCATGCGGCGGGAAGTGATAGTTCGAATCTTGTCAGGGTTAAGCCTTCGTATTACTCCTGTTTATTGGAAAGACAAAACGGAGTATCTTTAGGAGATTACACTTCAGGTTTATAGAGAATTTGAGTGTATAAACATGCTTCGTTGCAAAGAATTTTTAAGGACAAGTTCTTTGCAACGAAGGGCACGAAGATTTATTAATATATAGTATATCTCATCTGGCAATCAGATATGACAAACAAGACCCTGTTGCAAATGTTTTTGTTTAAGCACAAGTCAAAGAAACAAATGAATGAAAAAACAAGAAAACAACCCCTTCATTTTAGCTCTCAGAGCCTACAATCTTACGGTAGAAATTCATCACCATTCGGCATATCAAATTGTATTGTCAAACGATACGCCTTTTAATTCAACAATCAGTGGGCAGTTATGCGAACGTATACATGGCTTTTTAATAAAGCCACAAGTGCGGCATTTTTGCGTTGCAGAAAAGGGAAGCCTGAATGTTTTAAACATTGAGCCATACTCAAACGTTGGTTTGGAGCTATCAAATATGTTTCAGAAAGATCAGGATTACATCGTTTTCAATTCGCCAGGCGAAACGAGTAATTTTTTACAAACAGGTAAAGATACTTTTGACATAAACATCATTATAAATGCTTTACTTTCAAAAATACCAACTGTTGAGTATGATGAAAGAGTATCAAAAATAGTTGAATACATAAAAGTCAATTATTTCAATCAGGATATCACACCACAAACTTTTGCTGATATAGTTTATCTGTCTCTCTCTCGTTTAGCTGCACTATTCAAAGAGCAAACCGGTAGCAGCTTATCAAAATATTTACTGTGGACAAGGTTAAGGCAGGTCATCTATTTTGCACTATCAGAAAAAGAAAGAAGCCTTACTGACATTGCTTACGATACAGGCTTTTATGATTTACCCCAAATGAATAAGTACATGTATGAAATGTTTGGTATGCCGCCAAAGGCTTTAAAGTATAATAGTGATTTGATACAGGTATATTAGTTTGCCTGTTTTCGAATTTTACACGCTCATTTTTTTAAACGCACCTGCATTTTGGCAGGTGCGTTTTTTATTAATGGAAAGCAACATCAGTGATTTGATACAAGTTTGTCCGGTCTGATATTTTCAATTTTGTGCTATCAATT
>JBDTPD010000050.1:0-12497 GCA_039932855.1 Chitinophagaceae bacterium
ATTTATGACTAAAGGAAAATCCATTTCGTTGTTTGAAAAAGTTTTATAGCCCTGACCCGAAACATCCATTGTAAGTGGTTTACTTTTACTATTACCACTATCTACCATGATCCGGTACTCAAGTCTTGCTTCTTTTCCCAATTCTCTCTTCAAAGTCTTTGCCAATAAATTTACGTAATGTTCCTCGAGATACTCAAAAAAGAATTGACTCGGTACTTGTATGACTAAAACGTTATTCTTAAGTGAAACTGGTTGAATAGGTTCAAACCATGTTTTGTAGTGCTGCCTTTCAACAATATCCTTGATGATCTTTAAACAACTGGCCCAAATTTTTTCAGCATTTTTCTCCATCAGTCTGAAAGCAGTTTATATATCAGGGGTAAATTATTTTTATTGCTGATGTCCAAAAAAATCTTCGCACTATACTCTGTAAAAAAGTTGGACAGGACGGCGAATATCTACATTTCTTTGATAAAAAAAAATTTTTATTGGTTCCTTTTTTAACTAATTAAAACACACTAAAAATTTACTGGTTTTTAGTACATAAAATTTGGAAAATCCAAAAAACTCTCTTTAAAAAAATACTTATTACCGGTAGGTAGCTTACCGGCTAAATTCACTATAATAAGTTTCCAAAAAGTAATTGATTAGGAGTAGAAGTAGTACAAGATCAGTATTCGTTTCACTGTACGACTCATTTGAAGATAGACATATTTGTTTGTTAGCACAAGAAAAAAAATAAAAAAAAGTTATTAGTTTTTTGCCATTAGCTATAAGTGTTGGTATACTGATTATCCGATAGAAAAAAGCCTCCGGTATAGAGGCATTATGATAACTGAATGATTTAAGACCGAAGCTAATAGCTGATAGCTAACAGCTAATAGCTTGTCTACAAATGCTTAACTTTACTACCAGATTTTCCGGGATAAAAACCTGGCCATTATGCAAAAGATCATTTCATTGAAGCTGCTTCCTTCTGAAGCAACGGACGAACAATTGGTAGCGGGCTATATTGCACGCACTGAAGCTATAGCACCTTCTGCTGTCAGCGGTTATAATATCATTAAGCAATCGATCGATGCAAGAGGACGTCAACCATGGGTACAACTAAGTGTCCACGCATTTATTAATGAACCTTTTCAGCAACGTCCTGCTATTTCTTTTTCTTTTAAAGAAGTAGACGCAGGTTCCCGCAAAATTATTATTATAGGTGGTGGACCAGCAGGATTATTTGCCGCACTTAAATTACTTGAAGCAGGTATCAAACCAATCATCCTTGAACGTGGAAAAAATGTCAGGGATCGTCGACGCGATCTGGCACAATTAAATAAAGAAGGTATCGTAAATCCTGAAAGCAATTATTGCTTCGGTGAAGGTGGCGCAGGCACTTACAGCGATGGTAAATTATACACCCGCAGTTCAAAACGCGGCGATATTAACCGCATCTTGAATCTGTTCACTCATTTTGGTGCCGAAGAAAAAATTTTATACGAGGCGCACCCGCATATCGGCACCAATAAATTGCCGCACATCATTACAGCCATGCGCAAACAGATCATCGATTGCGGTGGCGAATTTTTATTTGAAAAAAAAGTAACAGGTCTTATTATCCGCGATAAAAAATTAGTGGCTGTCAGGACAGTTCAGGATGAAGTGTTTGAAGGTGAAGCGTTCATCCTCGCTACCGGCCATTCTGCGCGTGATATTTTCGAACTGCTTCATTCATCCAATATATTAATAGAGTCAAAACCTTTTGCACTGGGTGTCCGTGTAGAGCATCCTCAATCATTGATCGACACCGCCCAGTATCATTGTGATACACGTGGAAACTTTTTGCCGCCGGCTGCTTACAGCCTTGTTGACCAGGTCCATGGCAAAGGTGTTTTTTCGTTTTGCATGTGTCCGGGTGGTATTATTGCACCAGCTGCTACCTCTCCCGGCGAACTCGTGGTCAACGGATGGAGCCCATCCAAACGAAACAATCCTTTTGCTAATAGTGGTATAGTCGTAACGGTGTCGGAGGAAGATGCGGTCAATTATTTTAAAAAAGCACAGATTGCAGTTTCACCGGATGATCCATTATTATTAATGAAGTTTCAGCAATCGGTGGAACAGAAAGCGTTTACTGCCGGTGGTGGTAATATGGTAGGACCTGCGCAACGGTTGATTGATTTTACTGAAAATAAAATATCCGCCTCTCTCCCAACCTGTTCCTATGTGCCGGGAATTCATTCTACACAATTGCGTGATGTATTGCCTTCTTTTATTCACCAGGTACTACAGGATGGTTTCAAGGCCTTTGGTAAAAAGATAAAAGGATATTTCACCAATGAGGCAGTGATCTTAGCAACTGAATCAAGAACATCTTCACCTGTACGTATACCCCGTGATCGTGAATCACTGGAGCATCCGCAGATCGCTGGTCTTTTTCCTTGTGGCGAAGGAGCGGGTTATGCTGGCGGTATTGTTAGCGCAGCAATGGATGGAGAGAATGTTGCAGACAAGATTATACGGGTGCTGAGATAAAGATTGGGAAATTGTGGAATTGGGAAATTGGGAAATTGGGAAATTTTCTAACCTATAAGGTTAATTCTTTCAGCAGTTAATACTTTTTAAGAGAAACCTTATAGGTTAGAAAATTTCCCAATTTCCCTCCCGATAATTATCGGGACAAAATTTCAAAATCCTTTTTAATATGATGCAACATGTCCTTCAATACGGTCAGTTCGTCAGCTAACTTTCGCTATATGCTTCGGTAAAACTATATTTGACATCTAAATTTTCCATATGCCTTTATTGGAACTGCAAAACCTGAGAAAATATTTCGCTACACAAAAAGCAGTCGATGATATCAGTCTTAGTATTGAGAAAGGACAGATATTCGGACTACTTGGACCTAATGGTGCTGGTAAGACCACGCTGATTCGTATGATCACCGGTATCTTCTACCCGGATGAAGGAACTATTCTCTTTGATGGTAAAAAATTTGATCCGCTTCATGACATCGCTCATATCGGTTATATGCCCGAAGAAAGAGGATTGTATAAAAAAATGAAGATCGGTGAGCAAACCCTTTACCTCGCACAGTTAAAAGGTCTTGGTAAAACAGAAGCTACCCAAAAGATCAAGCAATGGTTCATCAAATTTGACATGGAGAGTTGGTGGAACAAGAAAGTAGAAGATCTGTCGAAGGGTATGCAGCAGAAATTGCAGTTTGTTATAACAGTATTACACCAGCCAAAGCTTATTATACTCGATGAGCCTTTCAGTGGTTTGGATCCTGTTAATGCCAATCTTATCAAGGACGAGATTTATAACCTGGCAAAAAATGGCGCTACCATTATATTCAGTACACACAGGATGGAACAGGTAGAAGAGATCTGTGATCACATTGCATTGGTAAGTAAAGGAAAGAAAATACTGGATGGAACGGTCAATGGTATCAAACAGGAGTTTAAAGAAAATCTCTACAAAATTCGCTTTGACGAAAAGGTATTGCCGGAACATTTAGCTATTCATCTTTTTGAAGTAAAGAGCCGCAGTGAATATGAAGTGGTCATCAAACGCGATCCTGGTTTTACCAACAATGATATACTGGCCTATTTTATGAACAGGAAATTGCCGATAAATTCATTCAATGAAATTTTACCATCGCTGAATGATATTTTCATTCGCCAGGTAGAAGGAACTCCAACAGCAAGGCAATTCCAGGAAGTACAATAACCGATCAGTTTCTATTTAAACCAACCATCAATGAACAAGATTATTTTAATTATAAAAAGAGAATACCTGACAAGAGTCAGAAAAAGAACGTTTATTATCAGTACGCTTCTTTTCCCTCTATTATACCTGGGACTAATATTCGGTACAGGTTACATAGCCTCAAAAGCTACCAGCAATCTTAATATAGCTATTATAGATTCTTCAGGTTATTTTGATAGTGGAAAAATAGCAAGAGAAAATGCAGCGGATAGCTCTGCTATTTTTACATTGGTAAATGAAAGTCCTGCGAGCCTGAGAAGTAACCTTAGTAAATCAAAATATAATGGCTTCATTGTTATCCCGGCAAATCTCGATTGGAACAAAGACAATTCGAAATTATTGACTTTGTATACTTCCCGTACGATTGGTATGGATGCAGCAAAACCAGCACAATCAAAACTGAATAGGATATGGAACACAGTTAAGAATGAAAAACTGGGTATTGACGATTCAAAAAAAGCGATCCTGGAAAACAATATTATTTCTATCAGGCCCAATAACGTCAACGATACAAAAGCCAATTCAGAAACTGCTTCTGTAATGGGTTATGTGTGTGGCTTTATGATCTACCTTATTATGCTACTATATGGTTCGCAGGTAATGATGGGTGTCATGGAAGAAAAAACGAGTCGTATTGCTGAGGTCATTGTTTCTTCTGTCAGACCTTTTCAATTAATGCTGGGTAAAATAGTAGGTATTGGTGGTGTGGCCCTCACGCAGTTCTTATTGTGGATCGGGTTCATGTTCCTTATATATAATGTTACCAAAGCATCGGGAAATGCATCCGCTGTCAGTGGCGTGCTTGGCGGCGTTCAAAAATTATTCGGAAGCATCGATATTCCATTGATCATCTTCTGTTTTATATTTTATCTGCTTGGAGGATTTTTCTTTTATTCATCTTTATACGCCGCTATTGGTAGCGCCGTCAATGAAGATATGCGCGAGGCTCAATCATTGAGCTTTCCTATCACTATCATTATCATCTTTGCTATCACTCTTATGTCGGCTGTTATCAAGGACCCTTCAAGTCCGCTGGCAGTATGGGGCAGTATCATTCCTTTTACTTCACCGATCATTATGATGGCCCGGATTCCTTTTGGTGTACCCGGCACTGTTCCGTGGTGGCAACTGGGTGTATCAATGATCACGCTGATCCTCGGTTTTATATTCACCACCTGGTTCGCCGGCAAGATCTACCGCACAGGTATCCTGATGTATGGTAAGAAGCCTAGTTGGAAAGAGATGATTAAGTGGGCGTTCCGCAAAAATTAGATGTAAAAATCCGGGACAATTAAAAATTAAGAGTTATGAATTATGAATCTGCAGTTGGCATTCATAATTCATAACTCTTAATTTTTAATTGTCCCGGATTTTACCTTTCAGGCTGATTTTGTTAAAATTTCCCTTATCCCAATTTTCTTGTAACATAATACGAAACCGATCGTATATTTGGTACGAAATATTTCGTGAAACAGGTATTTAACCAAAAACATTAATATGAAACCAAGATCATTCAAACCATCCTACCTCCTGGTAGGATTGCTGGTAACGGCCAGCACCTTAGCCCTCATTTCCTGGAACCGCCACGAGGCACCCGGTCAGCATCAGACTTATAGTCCTAATGATACCACTCCCAAGAAAAATGTACGGGAGAAAAAAGTACGCGACCTGGATGAGGCAATCGACAATCTGGACAACCTCGATCTGAAAGCTACAATCGATCAGGCAATGAAGAGTGTAAACGAGGCCATGAAAAGTATCGACATGCAAAAGATCCAGGCTGAAGTGAAGAATGCAATGAAAGATATAGATATGGATAAGATCCGCGAGCAAATTAATACGGCCATGAAAGAAGTGGACGTAGAAAAAATTCAGCGCGAGGTAAAAGAATCATTATCCAATATCAACTGGGATGATCTTAAAAAAGAAATGGCTGAAGCAAAAGATATGGATCTGAGCAAGACAAACATTGATATGAAAAAGATCCAGGAAACAATTGATAACGCTATGAAAAGTGTAGACATGCAAAAGATCCAGGAACAGATCAATGCTTCTATGTCTAATATCGATTGGGATAAAATAAAGAAAGATGTTGATGAAGCAAAGAATATTGACCTGAGCAAAATGGAAATTGATCTGAAGAAAATGAATCTGGAAATGGAAAAGCTCGGTCCGAAGATCGAAGAAGAAATGAAGAAAGCAAAAGTTCAAATTGAAAAAGCAAAAGTGGACCTGAAAGATTACAAAGAACTGGTAGATGGATTAGATAAAGATGGTCTGCTGAATAAGAAAGAGCCGTATACACTTGTTCATAAAGACGGACAACTGTTAATCAACGGCAAACAAGTTAGTGCGCAGACCTATGATAAATACCGCTCAGTGCTGAAAAAACATGAAACCTTCACCATTAAGAAGGACAAAGACGACTTTAATATAAACGCCGATTAAGATTACCACAGTGAGCCATGAAAAAGTGCCCCGGATTTCAGTCCGGGGTTTTTTGTACCCCCGGCCCCTAAGGGGAGAAAGAATGGCAAAATGTATTCTACTTCGTAATTCGATATTCCTTGTTCCGTGCCTGCCTACCGGTCAGGCAGGTTCGATATTCAATTCCCTCTTACGCCAGGGTGCGTGTCTTCACGCACCGCATTTTTAATGCTTTGCCGTCCTGTACCACATTGGTACTGAGGTAACTCACCCTGCATATGGGAAGTATTATTCCTTACTCCTTATTCTTGATTCATGATATCACTTCAGGTTAGGTAGTAGATGAAACCTCTCATCCTAGGGTTATCTTAGGGTTATTCTAAGGTATTTTTGAGCTACTCCTATAGTTCAAAACTTAAGAATACCTTATTATATGCTTAAGTTAATACTAAGAAAAGAGGTATCATATCGAATCTACCCTATATTATCATAGAATAAATCGATTGTTACGAGGACACGAACTACAGCGTAAGTACCCCAATTCCAAAAAAGGGGGAATTGAATATCGAACCTGCCTGACCGGTAGGCAGGCACGGAACAAGGAATATGAATTACCAAGTGTATACATTTCATCATTCAACATTCTTCCTAACTCCCCTTTAGGGGCTGGGGGTAATAAAAAAGCCGGATCATATAAAATGACCCGGCTTGAATATGGTGAGACTTCTATCTTTAAAAATCTGTAAAGTGCAAAGGAGATGGAAGCAGATCGAATCCTTTGTTCTCGATCATTTCAATATTTAATTGAAACGCTTCATCCGTCTTTACAACTACTTTTTCTTTTGTTACTTTTTTGAAACCCGCTTTTTCAAAAACGAATTTATAAGTACCTGGCTTCAATTCATTGAATGCATAAGTACCATCTTCATCTGTTACCACTGATTTCTCTTTACGCGAAACGAGGTAAGCAGTTACATTGACATCTTTGATTGGTTTCTTGCTTTCTGATTGTACAATACCAACAAGATCATCTTTCTTGCCCTTGGCATTTACATCCGGATCAGTGCTCGCCTGGGCGATACCGAAACTAAAAGCGAAAATGACCAACAGTAAAATCTTTGACTTCATGTGATAGAGTTAAGTGGTGAACAATTTTTCTCTTGTTTATATACACCGCTGAAAAACAGTCTTAAAGTTATATCTTTTTAACCGGATTCACCAAGCCGTCCATAAACTCGGCCCAAACATTTTTTACGATATCAGCTGCCGGTAAAATACGATCCAGTAGGGAACTTACCTGTCCGATTTCCAGTTCTCCCTCCTCCATATCGCCTTCAAACATACCCTTTTTGGCTCTCGCCTTCCCAAGTATGGCCTTTAATTCTTCTTTGCCGGCGCCCTTTGATTCAGCTTCCATGATCTGTTGAAAGAACTTATTTTTTATCAGTCTTACTGGTGTCAATTGTTTCATCACCAGTTGTGTATCTCCTTCTGCTGCCGTTATCACGGCCTGTTTAAAGGCCGGGTGTACAGATGCTTCTTCACTAGCTACGAACCGGCTCCCCATTTGTACGCCCTCGGCTCCCAGCACCATTGCTGCCAGCATCTGCCTGCCGGTAGCTATCCCCCCTGCTGCTATCACCGGTATCTTTACTGCATTTACCACTGCGGGTACCAATACCATGGTTGTTGTCTCTTCTCTTCCATTGTGTCCGCCCGCTTCAAATCCTTCTGCTACTACTGCATCGCAACCAGCTTCTTCCGACTTCAGCGCAAACTTGCTACTGCTGACTACATGAACAACGGTAATTCCCTTTTCTTTTAAAACGGCGGTCCATGTCTTTGGGTTACCAGCGCTCGAAAAAACAATTTTTACTCCTTCTTCGATAAGCGTATTCACATGCTTCTCAATATCGGGATACAGTAAGGGCAGGTTAACAGCAAATGGACGATCGGTAGCAGCCCTGCACTTGCGGATATGTTCTCTGAAGACATCAGGATACATACTTCCGCTGCCTATGATCCCTAATCCACCTGCATTGCTGACAGCACTGGCCAGTTTCCAGCCACTTGTCCATAACATTCCTGCCTGGATAATGGGGAAGTCGATGCCAAATAAAGTAGTGATGCGGTTTGAAAAAAGCTTCATGTGGAAGAGCGTTATGAGAGCTAAATTATGAATTAAGAGTTATGAATTATGAATGTCGTGCATTCATAATTCATAACTCTTAATTCATAATTATTATCACCCTAAATCAATATTTGTATTATCCCCGATATTCAACGTCCTCGTCTCACCTTTCAATCCGGTGTCGCTACCAATGATAGAAGCTTCGAGTACAATATCAAACAGATTGGAGAAAGAACCAATGATGGAATTACGGATGATCGAATAATTGATCTTTGAATTTTCGCCAATGGTTACATTGGGACCAATGATTGAATTTTTTATATCACATCCTTCACCGATGCTCACAGGAGGAATGATGACGGTGTTTTCGAATTCGTATTTCTTATCTTCCGGTTGTGTGAATTTTTTTAATAGCGTAGCATTTGATTCGAGCAATGTTTCCTTCCGCCCGCAATCAAACCAATTTTCTACTTTAAAAGGTTTGAATTTTATTCCCTTTTGCAACATACAATCCAATGCATCGGTGAGACTATATTCACCATGTGTACGTAATCCCTGCAGCAAATTATTTTCCAGACACTCAAACAATTGATTGCTTTCGATGATCTTATAGATACCGACCAGCGCCATATTTGATTTTGGAATATGCGGTTTCTCTACTACGTGATCGATAAAACCGTGTTCATCCATTTCTGCCACACCAAATTCGCGCGGATCGTCTACTTTTCTCACACCAAGCAGTGAACCAGGTGTATTTACGAGTTCATGGATATCATACTCGCAGATAGTATCGCCGAGTACTACGATTACTTCATCATTATTAACAGCCTCTTTAGCAAGCTGGATAGCGTGACCTATCCCCTGCCTGTCAATTTGTTGTACGTAATGAGCATGTATAAAAGGATACTTGGCCTGTACATAATCCCGGATCTTATCTCCAAGATAGCCGACGATAAAAACAAATTCGTGAATGCCTCCCTCACGCATCTGGTCGATTATAATGCTGAGCACGGTCTTTCCCGCAAGTGGGATAAGAGCCTTTGGTTGAGTATAGCTATGGGGACGCAACTTAGTGCCTGCGCCCGCTACTGGTATTATTGCCTTCATTTACCCTTTCTGGGACTTTTTGGTGATCTGTTAGAAGCCAACGAAAGTAGGGATTTTTAACACAAAGAAAAAGTTATCCGCCATACTGTATTTTCAAACATACACACACGTAATTTTGCGGCGAAGCAGAGGTTTAGAAAGTTGAATATTGTTGAAAGGTTGAAGGGTTGAAAAGAAAATTCGTCAGGTTAGTTGCTAACTCCTGTTCTGATGATAATTCTATATCCTTTAAACCATTACACTTTTAAACCTTTACACCAATTAAATCTTCTTAAACATTTTTAATGCAAAAAGATTCACAGGTCTTTGACTTAATCAACCAGGAACTTCAACGTCAACGTAATGGTATCGAACTGATCGCTTCAGAAAATTTTACTTCTCTGCAGGTGATCCAGGCGATGGGTACCTGTCCAACCAATAAATATGCAGAAGGTTACCCGGGCAAACGTTATTATGGCGGTTGCGAGATCGTGGATGAAATAGAAACTCTTGCTATTGAAAGATTAAAGAAAATTTTTAATGCCAGCTGGGCCAACGTACAACCACATAGTGGTGCGCAAGCCAATGCTGCGGTATTTCTAGCTTGTGTAAAACCCGGAGAAAAAATATTGGGTCTTGATCTGAGCATGGGCGGTCACCTTACACACGGAAGTCCTGCTAACTTCAGCGGAAAGAACTACCAGGCTTTCTTTTATGGAGTAAAAAAAGAAACTGGCCTGGTTGATTATGACCAACTGGAAGCAACAGCATTGAAAGAAAAGCCAAAGATGATCATCTGCGGTGCTTCTGCCTACAGCCGCGATTGGGATTATAAACGTATACGTGAAGTAGCAGATAAGATCGGCGCCGTGATCATGGCAGATATTGCTCATCCTGCTGGTTTGATTGCGACAGGCTTATTAAATGATCCATTCGAACATTGTCATATCATCACTTCTACCACTCACAAAACATTACGCGGGCCTCGTGGCGGTATTATTATGTTGCGCAATGATTTTGAAAATTCATGGGGCATTAAAGATCCTAAAGGCAATACACGTACCATGAGTCAGTTACTTGACCTGGCTGTATTCCCTGGTACACAAGGTGGACCATTGGAACATGTGATTGCTGCCAAAGCAGTTGCTTTCGGAGAAATACTTAGTGAAGACTTTAAATCTTACGGCAAACAAGTGATCTCAAATGCACAGGCAATGGCCAAAGCATTGGTATCACGTGGTTATGATCTTATCAGCAATGGCACCGACAATCACCTGATGCTGATCGATCTTCGCAATAAGAATGTAACGGGTAAAAAAGCACAGGAAACGCTTGATAAGGCACATATCACACTGAATAAAAATGCTGTGCCTTTTGATGATAAATCACCATTCGTTACCTCAGGTATCCGTGTTGGTGTACCTGCTGTTACTACCAGGGGAATGAAAGAAAATGATATGGAAACAATAGTTGCCATGCTGGATAAAGTATTGATGAATGCAGATGATGAAAAAATAATTACTTCTACACGTGCGGAAGTAAAAGACTTTATGCAAAAGTTTCCTTTATATCCAGAATTAGCTTAGGCTTTAGCATTTCGGTTTCGCGCAAAGACGCTAAGGTTTCAGATGGAATAAAAATTCCGATATTTAATATAATAAATGGTTTATTATGATCCAGCGCCAGCAAACATTATGGCTTTTATTATCAGCAGTTTGTTCAGTACTAACCCTGCTATATACTTTTTACAGTGGTAACGAGATGGTTAGTACTATGTCTACTTATGTTGAACTGGATTCTGCCAGCAATTTTCCTTTGCTGATCTTAACCATCATTTCTATTCTTTTATCAGTAAGCGCTATTTTTTTATACAAAACCCGCAAGACTCAATTGAAAGTAGTCATCGCAGGTATAGTATTGGCTGTTCTTATATTGGTCGTTTATTTCATGGAAGTAAAAAAATTTGAGACAGGAAATTTTGCGCTTACCTCCGTATATGCATTTTTAATCCCCATCGGTTATATCATGGCTGCCCGCGGTATCTGGAAAGATGAGAAGCTGGTTAAGAGTCTTGATAAATTAAGATAATAAAAAAGGCCGGCAAAGATGCCGGCCGATTTCTCTCTATTGGTACCCGTCTCTATTGAACTACAAAGTGTTGAGTCTCCATGAAGTCATCACCGCTTACAAGGATCGTATAGATACCTGTTTTCACTGATGATGGCAACTGAAGAGTTTGTGAAATAGATGTGCCCTGGCTCAATAACGCTTTCTGATAAACCTGCTGACCAGATGCATTGATCACTTTCACATTGTATTGACCAAGTTTGATTCCTGATAATGCTACAGTAAGCTGGTTGCCACTAACCGGGTTAGGATACAACGCGATGTTCTTCTTAACATTACCGATCTCTACTCTCAATATTTTACTATAGATGATCTTACCTGCTACTTCCTGTACTTTGATGCGGTAGAAATTAGAACCGCTTGCAGGAGCAGCATCAAATGCAGTATAATCTGCTTTATCGTTCTGATTACTCTTTGGTGATTGCTGATTGATAACTGTATAATCTCTGCCATTTACTGAATGTTCGACCTGGTAATTCAACAGATCTCTTTCAGTCAGGTTGCTCCATTCGATCTGTACGCCTGTTCCTTTTTCGAATGCACGTACATTATCAAACAATACTGGTAATGGATTAGCTGCTGCGCTTGTGCTTCCGAGTGCAAAAGGACTGAATGTATTAACGGTGTTCCAGGTTACTGTACCACTTATTGCACTGCCTGTTGTACCACCATCGCGTTTGTAAGCATCCCAGCTTACACCATTCGAGTGTGCAACAACGATCGTAGAAAGATCAGTTACATACGCAGAAGAGTTACAATTGCTGAAAGAGTTCCAGTATAATGTTACGTTAGCTGTTGCTGTACCAACACGGGTAAGTACCCAGTATTCGCAGCCACTGATACGGGCAAGACCACTCGCAGTGATTGTTGGACCTGCTGAAGCAGCTGGAGCCGCGTGGTGCTCTGCCGTGAAGTCGGTGGTTGAGTTGCTAACCGCTGCGATAGCAATAGGAATTAAACCACC
>JBDTPD010000051.1:0-12474 GCA_039932855.1 Chitinophagaceae bacterium
GTGGGGTCGGCTATTGCCTGGAAAATATCTCTTCTCATATTGTTTGAACTTTTATTTGTGAAGCCAATCGGTTGCAAATATATGCGCAACTATTCGGTTTCTCAAATTTTAATCATTATTTTTTTTGTGAAATTCCCGGAGATACAGACAGCTGACATTTACTTCCTTCAAGCCTTATGGGGTGTGTCGGGTATGTAACAAACATTAATGACGCATTTAAGAAATATTGTTTGACAGGGAATAGAAAGAGAAAACAAAAAACATTTTCAACATAGATTTTCACAGTCTTGTCAATAATTATAAAGCCTGGTTAGATCGCAATAAAAGTTTTGTGTGTTGAGAATTAAAAAAGATTCAACCTTATGCAAATTAGAAAGCAGCTACGGAATGTATCCCGTAGCTGCTTTCTAACTTTTCAGCTTGTGGCGTGCCGTTAACTATTTGTCTATTTTATTGATTAATTTTTACCCCGTGAAGCATCAACGGACCATCCACCAGCACCGAAGGCTGCCAGTATAATACAACCGGCCAGTATGCAGAGTGGATAATCCCATCCTGCTGAAGTGGGAGTGACAAAGCCAATTCCATAAACGAATTTTGAATAGTAAATAGCGCCCACCATAATGATCGCCAGCCCCAGTGCCGCCCATCTTGTTAAGAACCCTAAGAGAATGGCCAATGCACCTAAAGGTTCAGCAATTGACAGAAACCTGGTAAGGTTTAAATCGAAACCGCCAAGATTATAAGGGTTTCCAGACCAGAAAGGAAATTTGGCATAGCCTGCAACAAAAAAGATGGCAGCGATAACAATCCGTAGAATGAGTAACGCTGCGTTCTGAGATTTGGAATAAGTCATAGTAGTTGATTTGGGTTAAAGATATTTATTTCGAATTGTTTCGGGTTACATAATAGATTCAATATTTATATTTAAGGGAGCTTTTATTTTGATTAGCTATGTTCATTAGACAGCCTCTTTGGGCTGGAGAGATGATCAGACAGCGTCTAATCAGAGCGATTCTATTTTTGTTATTTATTATTGATGGTGAACATTACGGGTAGCGGGAGATAAATGGCCATTACTGGTGTTGAGGTCTGTAGTAGCTGACGAGATTATCTAATTGATTTCAATAGCGTTATATACACTGGATTATAGAATGGCTTTTTGACTAATAAGTGCGAATAATTGTCGTCACTACTAAGGATTGAATTACCTTCATCTCATCTAATTTTCACCATGCCAATACGTTTTTTATTTTTGTGTTTGATTATTACTTTGGTTATTTCTTGCACTCCCAGCAATGATCCGCCTCCCGATCCTCCTGATCAAATAGTGTCAAACGTTTCACCCGATTCTATTACTACCTGGTCGAAGGAAATACCTTTTGGAAATTGCGATTCAGCAATTCCTGATCTTCGATACGCCCAGAAATATCGTTTTTTTTATGACACTGCGGGACGAATCACCAAAATGCTTGATTACACTACAGTTGCTGGTGCTCCTGCCTACCAGTATGATTTCGCTTATACTGTATACAATAATCTAAAGCAACTATCAGAAATCGATTGTTCGAATTATTTCGACGCGAATCGTGGCGACAAAATTTATGTATATGATCAAAACAATATAACATTTGCAGATCTGGCTATATCGGGCACCACGACACAAGGCCCTTACCTGATGCGTCTAAAACAAACTGAGAATACAGACTCAATTGATGTCAGGATTATTTCAACGAGATATTACAGTGATACGATTTTCCACGCGGTTATGAAAAAAGATGCCGATGGTAACGTTAGGAATATAGTGTATTATCGCGCCAATCCCTTTCCTGGCAGAGATACAAGTATGATGGTCACAAATACTTTTTATACTTCCCGTCCTAACCCTTACTATGGTATATACGAGAAAATCAAGTTTCCGTTATTCTTGTTACTTTCTTTTGGAAATCAATTGTGGAATCTACAGGTCACGGACCTTTCACAACTATATTCAAAAAACTGTATTGCCCATTCACAGGAGAAGATTTTTGTGAACCAATATTGCACGGGTGTACCAGGCTGGCGCATTAAGGACTACAACTACGATCTGAGTGATTATTATACATTCGATGGACAACATGTTACAAAAATCAGAGACGTAGCACCCGACTATTATAATCTTACTCCTTCTGGTTTTATAAACATGAATGCTACGTTTACCTTTCATTGATCATTCCGGTCGGATACTTATAGACGACAGTAAATAAGCTATGAAACTGCTAAATACATTTTTATTGACGTATTTGCTTGGTTTAGTCTTCATACCCGGCCAGACATTCGTTAAGTGACTTTCCCTGTTTATGAACGCAATCACTTAACTAATGAAACTTACGCAGGACGATAAATATGGCTGACCATACCACCCGGGAATGACTTTACATCAACTAATTTCAGATCCAGCGGTTGAAGAAGTCTGT
Organism: Chitinophagaceae bacterium; assembly: GCA_039932855.1. Classification (GTDB taxonomy): domain Bacteria; phylum Bacteroidota; class Bacteroidia; order Chitinophagales; family Chitinophagaceae; genus JAJKIP01. The sequence goes on from JBDTPD010000051.1 coordinate 2,457, forward strand.
TGAAGACTTTTGCTTAATAAATACCTGCCTGTGTAGGCTGAAGACGTAAGGTGTATCATTCAATATTGTCATTGCCGTTGTTCTTTAGAATGAAATAAAAAAGCCTTGCAAATCTACAAGGCTTTCGACTGCCGACCAGGTTAACTATTTAACAAATTAGTCGATCTGATCGCTTTTATCAAAAAAGTTGGCTGAGACTATTGTCTAAACCTTGCGGTCACTGAAAATATATTCCGCTAATACTACCGTTTGGCAATTTTTATTCACTCGTCTCCTTTGACAGGAGTATTTCCTCGGTTGTTGATATTTGTAACTACAGTAATAATTGTCGGAACTAAGTGATTGTATGCGCCAGATATAATGCCCTCTTTATTAATTCACCAAAACAAAAGATCACGGCATCACAAGATTAATTTGCTTTCCTACTAGTGTGGTACGCCTTATCATCGATTACGTATGATGATAAGTGAAATAAAAATATTTTTCCAGGATGCGGCAAACTGTAAAACGATAATTGAAACCTTCAACAACGAAATGAGTGAATACAAACTCTACCACTATATGATCATGATTAAATATGTTGGGATTATTTTCTTCCAGAAAAAAACGTTGGAAAATGGGAAAAAAACGGTTTGTCCAAACTGTTGTTAAGCATCCCATTACTCTAACTTAGTTTCAATATTTATTAAACCCAAAACCGATCATATGAAATTAAAAGCCACAGGTTTATTACTTGGTGTCTTAGCAGCCTTTTTATGGGGTATCACGAGTTGTCGCAAAACTGCAGACATAACCCATACTATGCTACAACCCTCAAATCCCAGTAATAACGTCAATCAAGAAGTTAAATTCTTCAATGGAACGAAATCCTCCAACTCTTACGTCATTTCAGCAAAAAATTATCTGGTCAGGCAAAATCAGAAATCACATTTTGCGGTAAAGGTTGCCGACGCGGCCGGATATCCGATATGGGATAAGGCAATCTTATTAGGAAGTGACCCAACAAATAGAACTGAGCAAGGCGACCCCCTTGTTATTTATATCCCTTTAGTTCGGGACAATGATTTACATGTCGATGCGGCACTAGGGCTTAAAATAACAGAAGCTGATACAACTTTCCGAATGATTTATGGATGGCAATACAAATCATTTGACAGTTTGCAAAACGGTAATTGGACGTCCGGTGATGTGTTCCATATTTTTAGTCTCCTTAACAATGCTGTTTTCAAAGCGAAGAAGTTTGAGATTTTGGATCATTCCCTCATTGATCATTCCATTCGTCAGCACTTGACCAGCCAAAACATCAATTTAGATAGCATAGATTTCTTTTACACCCTTCAGGATAATAATCAAGTGTCTACTCAGCGCGACATAACAATTTGCAATACTTATGAGTATTGTGTGCGTTACAAGTTGAAGGCTTTTAAGAATTCATCTCAGGACAACAGAAATGTGCAAACAAATAGTCAGCCTGAATGCGCGGAAACAGGTCATTATACAGCATGCACAACATACTGGTTCGAGGATGCAGATGATGATCCACCAGGATCAGGTGGCGGCGGCGGCGGTGGTGGCGGCGGCGGCGGCGGTAGTGGTCCCTCAAACCCTCCTCCAAACCCATGTCCACCTGCGGGCACTCCGGTTACAGGATTTTGCGGCGATGATCCGGGATGGACACCTGTAGAACCTCTTACAAACCAGTACGGATATTTTTTTGATCGTATCGAGCAACTGCAAAATTTAATGGACAATGATCCATTCTATTTAGTTGATCCGTGCAATTACCTGACGCAATTTCGAGATATCGGATCACATCAGGCGCCACAGGCTGTCACGGACAGGATTGCAGCGCTCAATCAACAATTCCGAAATCTGTGGGAGCCCTGGGCGAGCATGAATGGACAATCAGATCCGTTTGTTGTTCAAAATATAAATGATGCGGCAAGTCTGGTTGTAAACTGTGATTACTTTCCTATACACATTAGCCAATTACCGATCTATAATGGTCAACCAATGACCGCCCAGGATTTGTTCGATCACTTCAGATTAAATATGAACTCATTTATTGACAATACCGTTGCAACCTTTAATCCGTATGTTTCTCCTGCAGATGGAGTTGATGATACTAATTTATGGACATCTGCAAACCCTTTGACAGCGTTGTTACATCTAAATATGGTAAATGATGGAACTGTAATCGTAACAAACTATATGTCAACCTTGCCGAAATCCGAATTCATGGTTGCAACTATCCGATCTCCTCTTGATGGGATTCATCCGGTGAGTGGTAACAGGTCCTGGGGTATGTCCGAAGATTTCATTAATGGCGGCTACACATTCTATACTTCCGGAGTTGATAGAATTACCTCAACAATATTGGACATGGGTAATAGCATCCTGGATGTTATGCCAGGCGTGAGCTCTGGATTCGATGATGCCGATCAGTTGTGGCATAGTTTGCAGGATAAAATGATCGACTTTATTACGACGCACGGGGGGGGTGGCTACGCGTTATGGTCAGACACCTGATGTAACTTTCAGACCACCATGGTTTTTAATTGAAGGATTTTTGAAAAATGATGTATCATTGGAAGAATTAAAACATGCATTAGGTTGTCCTTAATAATAACACTTAATGACCAGCGCAATTCAACGATATAGTCTGTTTTGTCTCGCAGTATTATGCCTCTTTGCTATTTACTCCTATGGGCTGGACTTTATATATTACAAACGTGATTATGGGACATTCAACGGTTACCATTATACTGTTTTAGATTATTTTTTTCGTTTTTTGCTCTGGTCATTCCCTTTTTCTATACTGATCCCATGTGCTTACAACTATTTTATCAATCGATGGGTAAATCAAGTCCCCGGAAAAATAATTTTCCGTTTTATCGCTGGCGCATGTATTGGATTATTATTCGGATACATTGCACAAAGACGGGTTACTAGTTTTTACATTGGTCAGTGGCGGGATCAAAAAAGCGTAATTTTATTTCTTATGATCGGAATTTCAGTGGAGGTATTGCGGATGTTAAAGCAGTTGTGGCGCGTTCGTAGAATGCCTGTAACAATAGTCGTGTCAACAATGATAATGGCATTATTGATTCCCTCAAATGCAAAATCTCAATCGAATTGTTTAAAAGACACGACATTCCTTGCCGATAGTTTGGGAGATGGGACAGGATTTTTGCCAATACGTCTGTCGGTAAAATTTGAGAACGATAGTATAAAAATATCCTATCCAAATTCTGCCAGGGAATTTATGATATTCCGTATTGTCTCAAAAGATAGTTGTCAATTTGATAATGACTTTTCATTAGGAACTGCAACCTACCATTTAGAAATAGAAACAAGGTCAGGAATTAAACATCCTCTTATGCATTTGTATCTGCTTGAAAATCGACGATATCTCGAGATAGAATATGAGGGTGCTGAAAAACGTGTTTTTATCTTTCAAAACCGCAGGTAATTTTTTTAAATTCAGGAAAAACACATAAAACTCTGTTGTTCTCAGCTTCTGAATAAATACCTTCATTCAAACATAATTTTGTGCGAATGGAGTATGAGGATTCTTCTTAAATAATATTGATACCTAATAATAATAGCGAAATACTTTTTTTCTTGTTGAGAACTACAACATTCAAAGAGAAGAAAATAGGGCAAATCGCTCACGTCTATTTAGTACCTAAGCTATGAAGCGTGGACGTTCTTATTCTTCCCGGGGGTGTTGTAGCCCTTCAATGAGGTAAGAACTAACCCGCGCTTCTCGTCAAGCCCCATAATATAACTTGATTTTTACTTTTTTTTAAAAGTCTATTGCTGACGTTTTACACAGTGTATTGTCAGGGAAAAATCTTCTTTCACAAATTGTATGGTCATTGTATTGTGCTGCTATTGTCACGGTATAGTGCGGGCCTTTGCTTTTCCTTCAGGTTATAGTTTCGAGGAATTTAATCAGAACTTTTATTTTTACCGGAATTTTGGTTTATCCAATTTTGAAAGTCAGGTTGAGTAATGATTATGCGAATTTTGCCGGTATCAATCTTACTTCGGACTATAGAAGAATCCTTAATTGCAGCATCGATTCCAAACAAGTTAATTGTCTTTAATACTTTGAGACGATTTACATTTTTCCATAAGTCAGGTAAATCAAATTTATCATTGTAACTCAAATCAATATATTCCAGTTTTGGTAAATCATAAAGACAATCATTAAACTTTATAATGTTTTGACCAGTGAGATTGAGTGTCTTTAATTTTTTCAACTCGCATATATTTTCAGGAAGAACTCTGATTCGATGAGGGAAAGATGGCCGTACAATGTAATTGCCTGGCGGTATCGTCATCAAAGCTGGTGATAGATCGATTATTTGAATTGATTTGTTTTTAAAAGCCACAGTCGGAATGGAATCCAACCCTTCTTCTCGATAAATTACTGGCTTGGATTGCATTCAGGCAGGTGCACACGATACAATAACAAAGAAAAAAATTATGAATTTTATGAGCCAGTTACGCATGTTTAAAAAGATTGCAACCTCAGTTGAGACGTAGAGTAGATAGAAAATGTAGTGAAATCTTCATTTGCTTCTTCGGATAAATCAATAAATACATTTATTTCCCTTGCATCAGGTAATATAATACACGGCTCAATCACATTTGCTTTTAAGTTAAAGTTCATTACAAGTCTTCCGTTGCACTCTTTGATAATCGTTTCAGTTACAAAAGGCACAATCCAATTAAATAATGTTTCATTGTAAAATTGAAGTGAGATTTTCAAGTCTTTTAATATTCCGTCAAGCTTTTTTAAACCAGCAAAAGAAAATTCCAATTCGTCGGTGTTCAAAATCTTAGCTAATTTCTTTTGGCATTGAGTTACTAATTGCAAATATCCCACTTGACTATCGGGAAATCCATTTAAGATAAATTTAGGTTTAGATTTTTTGAGGTGTCCAAACTTTTCAAAATATTCATCTTCATCATCGAGCAAATGACTGTGCTTGACGCCAGGAACATCAATTAAAATTTGTCCTGTCTCTAGCTGGTAATAGGAAGCAGAGTCCCATTGAGCATGTTTTAAATCATCCCGCTTTTTAAGGCGGGATGATTCAATTAGCTCTTTCGTTTCTTGTTTATTGATTGTTTTCATTCATGTAATTCTTCTGGATCAACTCCAAAATTGGTATTATTCGGTACAACTAATGTTGTTCCAACGGCAGGGCCACCACCAACAACAGTTTCTGCTTGAATTTTCGGGACTTGAAATCCGTTTAGTCCTCCATCTTTATCGTAAACATAGTAGAACGGTGTAAAAAAGACAAACCCGGTCAACATTACGACAGTTATGATTAGCCTGTGGCTAATCATTCAGCTCCGAAGGAGCTGGCAGACTTTCAATTTATGTTCAAAAACAGCATATATATTTGTAATCAGAAACAGTAGGTATCAGGAAACCTTTTTTGATCAGATTACAAAGATTTATTTACCAATAGTTCAGTCTTTGCGATGATCTTCTGTGTACCCAGCTTAAATTCACTTTTTAAAAATAACTAAATAGTCTTTAAGCAAGGAGTTTCCAGTCACTGTACTTTAGAAGATCGGTGGACAACTCCTTCGGAGTCGAATGATTAGCCACAGGCTAATCATAACTGTCGTATCGTTGTATATTTATTATTGAGTTTGAATGCCTACGAAGAACCTTTAGTTTTAAAAATGATACTTTGCTATTGTAAAGTATTATTTAATCAGCAACCAAAAGCAGGGGCTCATTATTACGGAGACAAGGTTATAATGCCTATCCCCCCGATTAAATCCCCCGCTTTTTTAATTGAACAAGCTCCAGATAGAAATTTAGGCTCGCGACCTATTATCAAGGTTTTGGATGTGTTCAATACCGGTTGCCTTAAAAACATTCTGTATGGAAAAGATCATTCATTTTATCGGCATCGATGTTTCAAAAGAAACACTCGACATTGCTCTGATCAAAAACAATGACAAGAGCAATATTCATTCTCTTAAAGTTACTAATAACATCACTGGCTACAAAAAAATGAAGCAATGGTTAAAGATGGAGAAAGCTCCATTACGGCAATCTGTTTTCTGCATTGAGCATACAGGCATGTATAGTAAGCCGGTTGCTAAATTTATTTTATCATTAGAAGGAAATCTATGGATGGAAATGTCTCTAAGAATAATCCGGAGCATGGGCGTTCAAAGAGGAAAAAATGATAAGATCGATGCGATAAGAATCGCTTTGTATGCTCAGCGTTGCCAGGATGAAATGAAAATATATGAAGCCCCCAGACCGGTTATTGAAAACCTCAGGATCCTTTTGCAGCTTAGGAAAAGGCTTATAAACAGTAAGAATAGTTTGCAGGTCCCTTGCAACGAACTTGCAACAATCGATGAGAAGGCAGGCAAAGAAGCAACCAGGTTAATAAAGCCTTCGGTAAATGCAGTAGAGAAAAATATTGACGTAATCAATGTACAGATAGATAAACTGATTGACTCAGATGAGCAACTGGCCCATGAGTTTGAACTTGGGATGTCTGTACCTGGCATTGGCAAAATTACATTAGCCTATATCGTATGCTTTACCAATGAGTTTAAAAACTATGCTGGTGGAAAACAATTGGCTTGTTATTGCGGAGTAGTTCCTTTCGAATACACTTCAGGGAAAAGCATAAAAGGCAAACCGCACGTGCATAACATGGCTAATAAACTACTTAAAAAACAGCTTCATATGGGAGCTCTTGCAGCAGTCACTTACTACGATGAATTTAAACAGTATTATAATAGAAAAGTCGAAGAAGGAAAGCATAAAATGCTTGTGCTGAATAACGTCAGGAATAAAATAGCTTTGAGACTCGCGGCTGTTATCAGAAATGATAAACCATATCAAAAAATTGCTGCCTGATCTCTTATAATATTTTTTAAAAAACACTTGTTTAAGTCATAGAAATCGGGGAATAGCGCCAACTAACAATGGGCTAGCTAACGAACCCCTGAAAGAAGTAGGATAGAGACAGAATAAATCTAGGCTTCATATATTGGTGTCGGAGTTCTGATGAGATTTGGATTAATTTCAACTTCGTCAATTTAAACAAAATTGTCTAGGAAGGCGGAAAATTACTGAGTAGTAAAGTGATGCCAGAAATCTGTATAATAATGTAATTCGGTTCATGAAATTTGGAGATCAACTCATATACGGCTCCACGGAGAACATAAAGGGAAAGCTGCGTGAAATAGTTAAGCGAATGACTGATAATGTTTACCGGCACAATGAAAAAGAGGAAATGGACTATGTCTTAATTTCTACAAGAAATCTGACCAACCACACATTAATACTTTTTGAACGCTTGATTGCATACCAGCAGGCTCCAATCGAATTCTGTGCGATCTCAGCTAGAAATTTATTTGAATGTTATTTGCTGGTTGCATTTATTCTTTCTGATCCTTCGAAAGCAAAAGATTTTGTTGGTCAAAAGGCGGCAGAAGAACTTGAGTTCAATGAAGGGTTTTTATCAATAACTAAACCCAACACACCGGAGTCTACTATTCAAGCTATTCGCGATAGGATGGCTTACATCAAAGACTTGATGTCACAGCATGGAATTCCAGTTAAAAAAGGTTGGAACGTAAGAGAGCTTGCTGAAAAGGCAAATAATAAGATCGAATATGAAGCTTTTTTCAAGCTTTATTCTAAATACGTCCATCCGTCATCATGGATTGTAAACGGCGTGATAAATGAATACGACAATCCTGTGTTCCGAAACATTTTCATAATGCAAGGCCAGCATTATGCTAGTTGTGTACTGAAACTCGTTTCGGATTACTATCGTGATCAACTTTTCGCGTAGCGAAAGGACCAGTTATCCTTTGTGTTCAAGCCTGTTGATGATCTTCAAAAATCGTGAACGATGTGATTAGACTCCGTCTAATTACCAGCTCCGAAGGAGCTGTCCACTTATCTTATTAAAACCTGCAGTTGGAAAAGCACGCGCAAAAGATTGATTATTTAATAAAAGAGAAAATTTCCAGGTACAAAAAACATAAGAATAAAGAGCCATTGATCAGGAGTTTTCAAGATTAGCTTTCCGTCACTGGCTTTGAAGGAAGGTGGACGGCCCTGTTGGGGCTGGTGATTAGACCGGAGTCTAATCACTCGTTCACGATTATTGTTAATTTAACAACGCACCGGAACACTAATGACAACGGGGGCTATAATTCTGCGCGCGGGAAATAAGACGGATGATATTATTTCAAAAATAATACAAGTAAGAGGCTTGACAGTTCCAGATACTAATGAGCAGCTAAAATGGCTCATACTACAGGAAAAAAATAAAGGTCGTTAAAAACGACCTTAAAGTTTGCTCCCCTAAAATTACAATTATCTAACCAAATCATAGTAGACTTAGTAGCGTTTGAAAGTTTAAGCTATTCATGATGATCGTTTTAAATGTTGATTTTTTAAAGTTTCCAACTGATTGAATTTTCCCTTACAAATTTTCGATCTCAGCAAAGTCTTTGTCGAACATTCATGAGTTCCAACATAATTCGCACAAGAAACAAACATTCATGATTAAGTGGCGCAATAAACTTGAAAATAAATTGATATTTTATAACTTTAGATAGATTAATTACAGTCAACTATATTGACATATCATTTAATAATCATCGAATATCATGGTTAAAAGCTGACGAAAAAGAGAGTAACGAATTTCAAAATTATAAGAATGGATGCAATCTATAATTGGGACGTGTTTATAAGCCATGCCTCGGAGGATAAAGATGATATCGTTTTTCCTCTCGCAAATGCTTTGAAAGAATGTGGAGTTAGTGTTTGGTTAGATTCCCAACAATTGGAAATTGGTGATAGCTTGCGCCAAAAGATAGATGAAGGCCTATCCAAGAGTAGATTTGGCATCGTAATTATGAGCGAAAGTTTTTTTAAAAAATTATGGACATCAAAGGAGCTTGACGGGCTTACTGCGCGGGAACGAAATGGGTTTAAAGTAATTTTGCCAGTGTGGCATAAGGTTACTGGCGAAGAAATAGCAAAGTTTTCTCCATTGCTTGCTGGCATTCTTGCCGCTCAATCACATCAAGGTGTTAATAAAATAGCTAAAGATATTGCCTTAGTCGTTTCAAAAGAAAAAAGAACAAGTAGTTATAAAACCGCAAATAAAAATGAGGCGGACAGCGAAAATAAAAACCATTACGCAAATTTTGAATTAGAATTTGGTAATGCAGTAGGGTTTTATAAATCCTCTCAATTTGAGTCAGCTTTCTCTATTTTTGAGGAAGTTTTTCGACAAAATCCAGATTGTTGGCCTGCGAAATTATACTTAGGTGTTTGTAAAATTAAATTGAAAGACTATGAGAAAGCGATCAAAATATTTGAGGAAAGCCTTCCATTTAATCGAAAAACTAGTCTAATTAATTCTTATCTGGCGGAAACATATTTCTATCGGGGAGAACTAACGTCAAATTACACCTATTATAATAAATCGTGGAATTACTTCCAAAATTCCGGCAGGCTATCTAATAATTCTTTGTTAGAAATTAAAGTAAAACTCAATAAACTTCTCGAAAAAGGTTGGATGAGTAAGATGTCAATACTGACGGCATTCTCTCATGAACGGTCCGATTTACCGCCTTGGCATCAATGGCGAGAATTCGAAGGTGCTGTAAAGGCGAACAAAGATACTTGTGAAGTCTGTTTGACTATCAACCCCCAAAGATGTTATAAATGCGGTATTTGTACTGTTTGTGATTACACAGGCCGCGAATATTGTTTCAAACATTCACCTTCTGATAATAATACAGGTTCATAACCAACATTCGCTGCAATGTGAGTACAATAAAATTTTGCGTGAAAACTGCGTGCAAACGAAAAAGGGTTTCAAACTCTATCGCTTGAAACCCCGTCCTGCTTGCTCCCCCTGTTAGACTTGAACTAACGACCCTCTGATTAACAGTCAGATGCTCTAACCAACTGAGCTAAGGAGGAATATGT
>JBDTPD010000052.1:0-12375 GCA_039932855.1 Chitinophagaceae bacterium
TCAGATCTGCATCGATCTGTTCGAGTTCATTTTCTTTGAAACCAGCTTCATCCAGTTCAGTAAACTGAAACTGGTTATAATCATATTCTTTATTAAAAGAAAGCTTTTGTTCTTTTAGGTGATCCCATTCACGTTGTACATCCTGCCATTTCTTAAATACCAGTTGATATTTAGTAAGAAGATCAGCATGCCCGGCGAGTGCATCTACCACTTCGCGCTGGAAATCATTTTTACCAAGAGATAATGTATCAAATTGCTGATGAAGATCTACCAGCAGGCTACCAAGCTCCTGTAATTGTGACAATGATACAGGAGTATCATTAATAAAAGCTCTTGATTTGCCATTGGCGCCAATCTCTCTGCGTATCACTACTTCTTCTTGCTCATCAAGTTCATGGGTTGATAAAAATTCAGCGATGGATTTCTTTTTACCGGGTTTAAAAACCCCTTCGATAATACACTTCTTTTCTTTGCCGGCCAGCGCTGAGCTATCGGCCCTGTCACCAAGGATCAGTCCCAGTGCGCCAACAATGATCGATTTACCAGCACCTGTTTCACCGGTGATGATATTTAATTTCTCCGAAAAATTTATTTCCAGGGAATCGATGATCGCATAGTTATGTATAGAAAGCCGGTATAACATCCTGCCTGCAAAATAACCGCAAATATGGTATCCCTGAAATAAAAAAAACCCGGCAAAATAGCCGGGGTAAAAAAAATAGTATGTTGATTGAACGTTCTGAAAAGTTATTTTACGTCCACGTTAGTATCTAATTCTTCATCAACGAGGATACGACCACAGTTTTCACAGATCATCACTTTCTTGTGTTGTTTGATCTCGCTTTGTTTTTGTGGTGGGATGTAGTAGAAGCAACCGCCACAGGCGTCTCTTTCTACCGGTACCACAGCCAGTCCATTGCGATAACTCAGACGTATCTTCTCGTAGCTCAGCAGCAAGCGCGGATCAACGTGTGTCTTTGCTTCTGAGGCTTCTTTATTAAAATGTTTTTCTTCTTTCTCGTTAGCAGCGATAATCTTTTCCAGTTCACCTTTCTTGGTAGCCAGTACTGCTTCTTTGTTATTGATATTCTTTTTCGCTTTTTCCAGCAAAACAGCTTTCTCAGCAATTTCTTCTGTTGCGTCTTTGATATGTTTTTCAGCCAGCTTTACTTCCAACTGCTGCATTTCAACTTCTTTGTTGATTGCTTCAAATTCGCGGTTGTTTTTTACGTTGCTGCTTTGTTTTTCGTATTTTTTTACCAGCGCCTGTGCTTCCTTAATAGCTTCTTTGCGCTGTTCGATAAATTCTGTCACCCCGTTGATCTCTTCTTCAATACGCATCTGGCGTGAATGTAACCCCTGGATTTCATCTTCGAGGTCGGCCACTTCCATTGGAAGTTCTCCTTTCAGAATTTTGATCTCATCGAGTTTGCTCTCGATCTTTTGAAGTGTAACTAAAGCTGTGAGCTTCTCTTCTACAGAAAATTCTTTTACTTGTGCCATTTTCGGGTTTGATGTTTGAAGTTTGATATTGTGAATTCGCCAACCTATTATAAACAGTCTCTACACAAAATAGTTTACAGGATTGGTTTTCACACCTGTTTTAAGGACGGCAAAGGTAGGAAATTTTTGCAGCAAACGTTCAGCCAGCAGGTCTGTTGTGAATTGTTCGCTTTCAAAATGTCCGATATCGGCGATCACCATCCGGTTGTCGGCATCAAAGAATTCATGATACTTCATATCTGCCGTGATATACAGATCCGCGCCAGCTGCTAAGGCGCTGGATATCAAAAAACTACCTGCACCACCGCAGACAGCTACCTTTTTAACCGGCTTGCCGGTAAAAGGGCTGTGACGGATGATCTGCAGACCGAAAGTTGATTTGATCCGGCCGAATAATTCTTTTTCCCCTTCCGGACCGGGTAATTCTCCTAAAACACCTGCTCCAATACCGGGATGGCTATTGGAAAGAGGGACCACGTCATATGCTACCTCTTCATAGGGGTGCGACTTTATCATAGCAGCGATTATCTTTTTTTCTAAGAATGAAGAAAAGATCACCTCTATTTTTACTTCCTGTTCCTGGTGCTGTTCGCCTTGCTTCCCCACATAAGGATCAGTACCTGCACCGGGTTTGAATGTGCCGGTGCCTTCCGTATTAAAACTACATTCGGAATAGTTACTGATATGACCACCTCCGGCTTCGAAAATTGCCTGTCTTACCTCAGGGGCATTACTAACCGGAACAAATGTGAACAGCTTTTTTAACGTAGCTGATTTAGGAGAGAGAATAGTTATATTCTGCAAGCCCAGTAGTTCTGCGATTTTTCCATTTACCCCATCAATTACATTATCAAGATTGGTATGAATAGCATAGATAGCAATGTCATTTTTTATAGCAGCAATAACAGCTCGTTCTACATAGTTTTCTCCATTAATTCTTTTAAGTCCTTTAAAGATCAATGGATGATGCGCGACGATCAGGTTGCATTTTTTTATGATCGCTTCTTTGATCACTTCTTCGGTGACATCGAGTGAACAAATAATACCAGTACAATCCCAGGACCGGCTGCCGGTGAGCAGCCCGGCATTGTCATAACTTTCTTGCAGAGAAGGGTGAGCCAATGATTCAAGGAAAGAGGTGATTTCTGCTATTTGCATCTTATTTTTTTAAAATAAAAGACAAGTTAGGTATTTGCCGGGAAGGCGGTAAAACGGGAAGAAACGTTTCTTCCCGTCTTACCGCCTTCCCGGCAAAAAATGCCTCCCAAATAGCCATTAGGAACCGAAAAGCACTATATTTAAAAGATGTTACCTTTGATCAGTTCTTTTTTCCACCCTTTGTCAGCTCATTTATCTTAATTTTTCCAAAACCAACTAAGAGACACTATGCTGAGAAGAACTAAAGGACGTTTCCTGATAACAATGCTGGTCATCACCGGATTGGCGGGAACGTTTAAAGACTCATCGCTTACCAACCAGGAAAGAAAGGTTGCCATCACGCTGATGAAAGACACAAAAAGCGATCTCCAAAAAGCAGTTAAAGGGCTTTCTGATGCCCAATTAAATTTTAAGTCTGCTCCTGACCGCTGGAGCATCAGGGAATGTGTAAATCATATCACCTTAGCCGAAAATAATCTTTGGGATATGCTGAGCACCACCATGAAAGAGCCAGCTGCTCCCGATAAGCGCCAGGAAGTAAAAATCTCTGACGAGGACCTTATAAAGTCTGTAGAAGACAGGTCACAAAAAAGAATAGCGGCAGAACCATTACAACCCAGCAAAGCCACCTGGAAAACAACCTCTGAAGCATTAGCCGCTTTCAAAGCAGCAAGAGCCGATCATATCAAATATGCAAAGTCAACCACAGAAGATATGCGGGATCATTTTATCCAACTGCCTTTTGGATGGATAGATAGCTATCAATTGATGTTGCTGATGGCAGCTCATAGCAATCGCCATACACAACAGATCAATGAGGTAAAAGCAGATCCGAATTTTCCAAAACAATAAAACAAATCAAGTACGAAGTACGAAATACTAAGTACGAGGTTTCTGTTACTTGAAGACTCTCCTGTTTAAGGGTTTCGTACTTCATACTTCGTATTTCGTAGTTTTCCATTGGTATTTCTTAGGGTGGGATAATACTATTGCTTAATCCGGTATTAATTTCTACTTTGTGTTATTAGAATTTGTACTATGAAAAAAGTTGCCGCAGCCCTTTTGATCATCACCTTATTTGCAGGTTGCAAAAAAGCGATTGAAAAGAAAAAAGAAGACATCCTCGTTAAAGCGATGACTGATGGCCAATGGGTTGTCACCAACTTTACACTCAATAGCGTTTCCCACACTACTGATTTCACTGGTTATAAATTTCAATACTACAGCAACCGCACTGTTGATGCTATCAAAGATGGTAATGTAGAAAAGACAGGTACCTGGGATGGCAATGTCAATTCAATGACTACCTCGGCTCAATTTACAAATGCTGCTAATCCTTTAAGTCTGATCAATGGTGACTGGCATATAGATGATAGTGGCTGGACGTATGTGGTAGCCACACAAACAGTTGGTACTGATGTTAAAAATATGCGGTTAGACAAATTATAATTCTACACTTCTCCCTTTTTTCCTACTTTCATTTTTCGGTCCGTTCCTTTGATAAAACCTGTGCATTATCAAAATCTTTTCTGCTAAGTTTCGTTTTAGCGACATCACCACGTTTAGAGGAACAGTTTTTGTGTATCTAACCCGGATGGGTTATGTAAAATCATTTTGAGCCTGGCAAACCAATTCTACCATACTCTTAAGAAGACATTAATTATTGTCGTTATACTGCTGACCGGAACTACCGCTGTAATGGCTCAAAATCCTGTAGCAAACTTTAGCGCCAATGTTACTTCCGGCTGTGCCCCACTTACCGTTACATTTACTGATCAATCAACCGGCAATCCAACTTCCTGGAACTGGGAATTCAGTAATGGTACATTAGCAAATGTTCAGAATCCTGTTGTTTCGTTCGCTACTCCCGGTACTTATTCTGTAAAACTGGTTGTACAAAACGCGAATGGTATTGATCAAATAGAACGAATTGATTATATAACTGTTTTTCCTGCACCGAGTGCCAATTTCACTTCTAATCTTACACTGGCCTGCGTTCCTTCAACTATTCAATTTACCGATCAATCAACAACACCTGTTGGAACGATCACCAATTGGGATTGGGATTTTGGCGACGGTAATACATCTACCCAACAAAATCCAACGAATACATATACCAATGTCGGATTCTATACAGTCACATTAACCGTTACAAGCAGTACAGGTTGCAAGTCGGTTATTTCTAAAGGTGCTTATATAAGAGTGGTAGGAAGCATTACAACTGATTTTAGTTTTAGTCAACCATCAACCTGCCAGGCGCCGTTTGCTGTTAACTTTCAAAATCAATCCAGTGGTCCGGGTGTGATCAGTTATAATTGGGATTTTGGAAATAGTCAAACATCTACTGCGGTTAATCCAACTACCATTTATAATACAGCAGGGAGTTATACTGTCACGTTAAATGCAATCAGTGATCTTGGATGTACAGGCACTATTCAAAAAACAGTAGTCATTAATAGTGTCACAACTGATTTTAATGCGCCAACCAATGTGTGTTTGAATCAACCGGTTACTTTTCAAAATAATTCTTCTGCACCTCCGGTCAATGCTTCATGGGATTTTGGCGATGGAACAACATCAGCACAGATCAACCCATCAAAAACATTTCTTGTACCCGGTACTTACCAGGTAAAACTGATCAATCAATATGCATCGTGTACAGATTCTGCTACAAAAACAATTACCGTCAATGATAAACCGGTAGTTGATTTTATTGTTGATGACAGCGCGTCCTGTAAATCTCCGTTTACGGTTCAGTTCACTGACCTTACTCCGGGTGCAGCTTCATGGGCATGGGATTTTGGTGATGGAAATACATCTACCCAGCAAAATCCTTCACATACCTATACAACTGACGGAGATTATACAGTTACGTTAACAGTTACTACTGTTTCTGGCTGTAGTAACACGAAAACGAAAACAGCTTATATAAGAATCAAAGGCATTATCATCGGGCTTAACCTGCCGCAGGGTGGCTGCATTCCATTTACCTATACACCACAAGCAAATATTATCACACTCGATAGCATTAATACCTATACATGGGACCTCGGCGAACCAGGTGCGATATTTAATATAAGAAATCCTCCGCCATATACTTACACAACGGCTGGGGCTTTCACTGTATCCTTAACGGTAACAACTGCTACCGGTTGTACGGCAACGGCCACTGTACCAAATGGAATAAGAACCGGTATAAAACCTATTGTCAATTTTTCTTTTGCTCCTTCTAATACCTGTGCAAGTGATACGATTCATTTCACAGATATGTCTACCACTACACCGGGTGCAGAAGTAACATGGCTATGGGATTTTGGTGATGGAAATTTTTCCGATACGCAGAATCCGCAACATGTGTATATGGATACAGGTGCGCTGACGATTAATTTGATTGTATCCAACAACGGATGTAAAGATTCATTGAAGCAGGTGATCAAAGTAATACCACCTGTTGCTCTTTTTAATTACAAAGTCAATTGCCTGACACAACAAGTAACATTCACAGACAGCAGTCTTGCCGATCCGGCTATACTGCCACTGACTTATTCATGGGACTTTGGTAATGGAAATACATCTGTTTTACAAAACCCTCCTCCTGTTACATATGTGCCGGGTACTTATGATGTAACGTTGATCGTCACCAATGGCCCTTGCTCGTATAAGGTGACCCGAAGTATTACACTTTCAAATGAACCAGCTGATTTTTCAATCAGTCGTAATCCTGTTTGTAAAAATGAAACGTTTACACTAACCGCTACTACCAGCAATGCAGCAAATATTGCCAGCTATACCTGGACGATTGGCGGAACTACGATTGCTAATGCAGGACGATCGATCAACTATAGTATTCCTGCAACAGGGTCCTATAGTGTTACATTGGCACTGACAGATAATAATGGTTGCGTAACCACTAAAACAATCAACAACTATATCATAGTTAATGGACCAACGGCGAACTTTGCCCCGGCCAATGCAGGTGGTTGTTTGAATAAGACAACAACATTTATTGATGGATCTACTCCTGCAGGCACTATCCGCAACTGGAGATTTGATTTTGGTGATGGCACACAACAAAATTTTACAGCACCGCCATTTACACATACCTATACTCAAACAGGTGGCTATGATGTAGCATTAACTGTCACCGACGCAGCAGGATGTACAGACACTTATGCATTACCAACAGAAATGCTGGTAACAAATCCGGCAGCTGGTTTCAAAGCTGATACGTTTTATTGTCCGCAGGCGCCGTTACAATTTGTTGATACCTCTGCAGGAGCGGGATTAACCTATCTATGGAATTTTGGTGATGGCGCTACTGGAACAGGACAAAATCCGCAACATAGTTATCCTGCCGGCGATAACATCTATACAGTTTCATTGGTGATCACTGATATTGCTGGTTGTACTGATTCGGTTAAAAAAACAAATTATATCAAGATCAGAAAACCAAAAGCGGCGTTTGATATCCGTGATACAACAACGATCTGTCCGCCATTGAATACTCACTTTGATTTTCATGGTACCGATTTCCAAACATCGTTCTGGGACTTTGGTGATGGATCATCGGTCACTGCACAAAACATTTCACACTACTACGGCAGCTTTGGTCATTATATTCCTACGTTATATTTAACAGGACCGGGAGGATGCATGGATTCCGCCAAAGCTTCGGTAACGGTATATGATGTTTCTACCTTTGCACGTATCAACTATGGTCCCACAACAACTGCATGTAATTCATTAAATGTAGATTTCGACCTGGTAGTGCCTCCTGGATATAAATTCATTTTCTATTATGGTGATGGCACATTGGATTCATCGAGACAAACTCACCTGAGTCATTTTTATTCAAGACCGAGTTTCAATACACCTGTGCTCGTTATTATGGATACAGTAGCAGGTTGCCAGGCTTCTATACAAGGTAGTCCGCGGATAGATGTACTCGGTGCTGTTCCGCTATTTGGCGTTGATAAAAAAGAATTCTGTGACAGCAGCACTGTTGTATTCACTGATTTCACTACAAAGAATGAACCTATCATTTCTACCGTTTGGACCTTTGGTGATGGTGGCACCGCCTCCAGTACAGATGCTACGCATAAGTATACCACACCGGGAACTTATGTCGTTACCTTAAGTATAACTACACAGAGTAATTGCAACAGTACCTATAAGGACACGATACAGGTATACAGAACACCTGTGCCATCTATCTTAAGCAGGGATACGATTTGTGTAAATATTGCAGAGCCATTCGATGGCGCCATTGCGGTAGCAGATACATTGACTAATTGGAACTGGAATTTTGGTAATGGACAAACATCAACCAATCAAAATGAAACGATCACTTATACCACTGCCGGCGATTTCACGATACAATTAATCACGTCAAATAAATTGGGTTGCAGTGATACGGCTACCAAACAGATATATGTGTCACCGCGACCAACAGCAACACCAGTGCTCGATCCTATTACGATTGTTTCAGGGGGAAGCACCAATCTTGCAATGATCTATACGGGAAATATCATCTCATATAACTGGTCGCCTGTAACAAGATTAAGTTGTACTGACTGTGCTATCCCTGTAGCTAATCCACGATTTACGTCTACTTACAAAGTGGACATAGAAGATATTTTTGGATGTAAGAATTCCAGCAACATTACAGTGAACGTGATCTGTAATAATCAAAACTTCTTTGTTCCGAATACCTTCTCTCCGAATGGCGATGGACAAAATGAAACGTTCTATCCAAGAGGCACGGGATTGTATAATGTAAAATCAATGACCATCTTCAATCGTTGGGGTCAGATTGTTTTCGATAGAAGAAATTTTGCGATCAATGATCCTTCACTCGGTTGGAATGGTACGTTTAACGGGCAGAAGGCAAGTGCTGATGTATACATTTATATTATTGAAGTGTTGTGTGACAACAATACGACTATACCAATAAAAGGAAACGTAACCCTATTACGATAGACTTTTATGAAAAGAAAAATGAAACATATTCTTATTGCAATAGTAATCCTCGCAGGTTTCCATAGCAGCCTCCTGGCGCAGGATATTCATTTTTCTCAATTCTTTGAAACACCTTTATTAAGAAACCCTGCATTGGCTGGCATCTTTACCGGTGATTATCGTTTGCAAATGGTGTATCGTGATCAATGGAGAAGTGTGACCGAAGGATATAGAACGGGATCACTCAACGGGGAATACAAATATCATATCGGCAAAGAAGATGATTTCTTAACCCTCGGTGGGCAGGTATTATTTGACAGAGCAGGCAGTGCAGCATTAACCACTACCAGTGTAATGCCTGTGATTAATTATCATAAATCGTTGAGCGCGGAACAAAACAGGTATTTGTCATTAGGATTTATGGGAGGTGTGGTCAACAGGCATTTTGATCGCAGTAAGATCACTACAGACAATACATACAACACCGGATTTGATGGCGAGACGACTCTTGTTCCCGATTACACTTACATGGATGGAAGTACAGGCATCAGTTATAATTCTAACCTGACGGCAAAAGCAGAAGATAACTTTTATGTAGGTATTGCTTATCACCATTTCATTAAACCAAAGAATACATTCTTCCGTGATCCTTCTGTACAATTAAATCCCAAATGGGTAGCATCTACCGGTTTTCATTTTGGCGTGACTGATTTTTCTTACATCACGATACAGGCAGATTATTCGATGCAAAAAAAATATAAGGAAACAATTGCCGGTGTGATGTATGGGACCAAGCTGGGGCCTGAAGTAGATAATGCAAAATACGTATTGCATGGTGGATTATTCATTCGCTGGAACGATGCATTGATCCCGGTGATCAAAATGGATTACTCCGGTTTTTCTTTTGCCTTTAGTTATGATGTAAATATTTCAAAACTTAAACCAGCCAGTCTTGGTCGTGGTGGTTTTGAATTCTCTTTATCATATATCGGATTTACACAAAGAAATAATTCTGCACTAAACGCAGTGAAATGTCCAAGGTTTTAACTTCCATAATAAATTATGAATTAAGAATACTATTAAATTTTAAACAAGATGAACATTGAAATCGGTAAACCAGCTCCTGACTTTAGTTTGTATGACAGCGATAAAAACAAAGTGACCTTATCGGAATTGAAGGGTCAGAATGTATTGTTACTGTTTTTCCCATTTGCTTTTACCAGTGTTTGCACGGCAGAGCTTTGTGGTGTGAGAGATAACATCAGTTTATATGATAAGGCCAATGCAACTGTGTTCGGCATTTCTGTTGACTCTACCTATACTCTCGCGAAGTACAAAGAAGAACAGCACTATAATTTCAGGTTATTAAGCGACTTTAATAAAGAGGCCTCGGCGGCGTATGACTCGCTGGAAGAGGTCTGGGGCAACATGGCCATGAAGGGTGTATCCAAAAGATCGGCTTTTGTCATCGACAAAAAGGGGGTAATAAGATATGCTGAGATCCTGGCTCATACCGGACTGGTACCAGATTTTGTTGCTATTGAGAAAGTGCTGACCGAATTAAGCTAAAATTTTGGTTAAATTTTGGCAAGAAAATGACATAGATTATTGATAGTCAAAGGGGTATTTTTTTTGCGGCAAATACTTTGCAGATATCAGAAAAAGCGACTATCATTGAGGAAATAAAAGTAAATTTGTTTCGTTGAAGCGAATTATTCCCATATTATCCATTATTCTGTTGACAGCCATCCACTCAAGTGCCCAGGACTCCCGGGTTAATTTGCAGGATGCTGGGGCAATGGCGTTAAAGATATATCCGAACCCGGCTACATCTTACATCACTTTCGATCTACAGAAAGGTTATCAGAAAGGTCTTACGATTACTGTTTTTAATTTTCTTGGAAAGAAAATGTCCGAGAATCCTAACATTACTGAAAAGACTACGCTGAACCTGAATGACTATAACCGCGGTGTTTACATTTATCACGTCACCGATCTAAGTGGTAAGGTCATTGAAACTGGCAAGTTCCAGGTTTCCCGATAAATTTTATTCAAACTATTTGCGACTCAGATTACCTGAATGATCAGGAATTTAAGATAATGTGTATTCTCCATATCTGGTACTACAGGGTGATCCGCAGATTGCGTTTGAAAGCTTACCTGTCTTATTTTCCTTCTCGCGTCCTTTGCTGCCATATCAATGATCTGCAGGAATAGTTCAGGTTGTACTAGATTGGTGCAGGATGAGGTAACCAAAAATCCTCCCGGCTTTACCAGTTTCATCCCACGAAGATTGATTTCTTTATATCCGGTTATTGCTTTTTCAATAGTGGCCCTGCTCTTGGTAAATGCAGGAGGATCGAGCATCACTACGTCATATTGCCTTCCATCTTTTACCCATTGTTTCAATACATCAAAGGCATTGGCTGCTTCAAAACGACAAGTAGAAGCAAGCCCATTCAGCGCTGCATTTTCATTGGCTTGCTTCACTGCATTCTCAGAAATATCTAATCCTACCACTGACTTCGCTCCGTAATGTGCCGCGTGTATTTCAAAAGTACCTGTATAGGTAAACGCACCCAATACATCTGCTCCCTTCACGATATGCTGAATAGCCCGACGATTATCCTGCTGATCGAGGAAATAGCCAGTTTTTTGTCCATTCTCGACATCCACATAAAATTTCAACCCATTTTCATTGATCAGTATGCGGGTATCAAATGGTACTGATAAAAAACCTTTTTGTTGAGGTAATCCTTCGAGTTCACGTACCGGCACATCATTTCTTTCATAAATACCTTTTGGTGAAAAGAGCCGATTCAGCGCATCAACAATCGCCGGTTTCCAAACATCCATTCCCAATGCTACTGTTTGAATAACGAAGTAATCATTAAACTTATCAATGATCAATTGAGGCAAACTATCGGCTTCGCCAAATACAAGACGGCAGTTTTCGGTATAGCCCAGTTTCTGCCTGTATTCCCAGCATTCCTTGATGCGTTTCAGGAAAAATCCAGCATTAACCTCCTCATTTTTCTGTCGGGTCAGTAACCGGATCACGATCTGTGATTGCGGGTTGAGATACCCTCTCCCGACAAATTTTTTATCGTAAGAATATACATCGACAATATCTCCGCCTTTAGGTTCCCCTTCGATCGTATTCACTTCATTATTAAATATCCAGGGATGGCCATTAGCCACACGCGGGCTGATCTTTCTGTTCAGGTAAACATTACTCATAAAGGGCGCAAAGCTAGTGAATCAGTTCTACAGTCGGCAGTCCCCAGTTGGCAGTCGGCAGTCGGCAGTCAGTCGTTGAAGTTGGAAAGATAATGTCAGGGATAGTGCATCGACTGCCAACTGACAACTGCCAACTGAGAACTGTAAGACATTATGTCCCAATACGTGCCTGTACTCAGCTTGGCAATATTCTTGACAACCTTACCTTTGCAGTCAATTTATACAAAAATGGCAGACAAAGCAGCTAAAGATCAAGTGAATGAAACCCCTGAAAACCAGGCGGACATTGATATCAATTCGGATGAGAACCAAAGCGGCACCACGCATTTGAATGAGCCGATCACAGAAGAGTCGGAATTGGAAAAAACAAAGGCGTCCCTGGCAGAAATGAACGATAAATATGTACGCAAGATTGCCGAGTTTGACAACTTCAGAAGAAGAAGCGCAAAAGAAAGATTGGATACGATACAAACAGCCGGCCGGGAAGTTATTGCCAGTTTGCTCACATCAGTCAAT
>JBDTPD010000053.1:0-12306 GCA_039932855.1 Chitinophagaceae bacterium
AATCCCAACCTATGGGTTTTTAACCCATAGTATTTGAGTTTTGACTTTTTAATTTTGAATTTGCCCAGTATCAACAGAACAGGATGGTCAACCCTATTACATTCCTACGTTTGACACTGATATTGACAGTGTTTACAGATGAGCGTGAAGTAATACCAGCAGTAATTGCCTGCATATATGAAAAAAATCTTTTTGCTATCGTTCCTGCTAGCCGGAATAACATCGTTTGCTCAGAAATTTGATCTCGGCACCGGTAAAACTGCAGCAGGCTATATAAAAGTAAAACCGGATACAAAATATTCCGATCAACACGGATATGGATTCACACATGGCCGCCCGGTCAGTGGGGTTAATAGAAAAACAAGTAATCCATTAACATCAGATTTTATTACCAGTGATAGCGCTTTCTTTTTTTCTGTAAAACTTCCTGATGGCAATTACAATGTCAAATTATTTTTGGGAGATGTAAAAGGAACCTCTGCTACTACTGTCCGTGTAGAAAACAGGCGGCTGATGTTGTCAAATATCCGCACTGCAAAGGGACAGATCATTACCAAAACATTTACGGTGCATGTACGCGATAGTCTTATCAGGGATAAAGAAGAAAAAATTATTAGTAAGGTCCGTCTCAAATCAAGAGAAGTTAATTATCTCCATTGGGATAATTTGCTCACCATAGAATTCAATGATAGTGCATCAAAAGTTTGTGCCATAGAAATTTCTCCCAATAAAATTGCTACTACTATTTTTCTTGCCGGCAATTCTACCGTCGTGGATCAGGATCGTGAACCATGGGCAGCCTGGGGACAAATGTTTCCTGTATTCTTTGAACCGGGTAATATCGCTATCGCAAACTATGCAGAATCTGGTGAAACATTAAAAGCATTCAAAGGCGAAAGAAGATTAGAAAAAATATGGAGCATAGCTAAACCCGGGGATTATTTATTTATTGAATTTGCACACAACGATCAGAAACCTGGTAGCAGTCATCTCGACGCATTTACTACATACAAAGAAACATTGAAAGAATGGATCAATGAGGCACGTAGCAGAAAAATGATCCCGGTGCTTGTCACATCGATGAATCGCAGAAGTTTTGATAGCACTGGTCATATCGTCAATACACTTGAAGGTTATCCTGAAGCCATGCGGCAAACAGCGAAAGAAGAAAATACAGCGCTTATTGATCTGAATGCCATGAGTAAAACATTATATGAGGCATGGGGTCCTGAAGGATCGATCAAGGCATTTGTACATTATCCGGCAAATACTTTTCCCGGACAAACAGAGGCATTGAAAGATAACACGCATTTTAATCCTTACGGCGCCTATGAATTAGCAAGATGTATTGTACAGGCATTAAAAGCAACAAATCTTGGTATCGTTAAATTTTTAAAGAAAGATATTCCTGTTTTCGATCCGGCACATCCTGATCCTGTCGCAAAATGGTATTGGCCGATGAGTCCGAAAGTAGAAGCGGTGAAACCTGATGGGAACTAGAATTATGAATTAAGAGTTATGAATTATGAATGCTGCATGAATAAGTAGGTGTTTTCGGAATACTACGCAATATTCATAATTCATAACTCATAATTCTGAATTAAAAAACGAATAATTTTTGAATAGTAAATATAGCCTCATGAAAAAAGTACTATTTTGTTTCTTACTGGCTTTTTGCATAAATCATTTTGCAATTAGTCAAACGCTGATGGAAACCGGCGGACAAAAAATGCCAAACGAGTGGATCGACAAGGATACACATCATAAACTGGTCAGGCTTACCGATACAAGCCGCAGCAACCTGAGTTTTTATTTTCATAATGATCCCTTTGTCGGTAATGATATGGTCTTCTATAGTAGCGCCCGTTCATCACCTGCTGATATAACTGTAACCAAACAGGAAACATACAATAGCAATTCAAAAGATAAACAGTTATACGCGGTTGACCTTACAACAAAAAAAATGACGCCTCTTACGCACGAGGCTTCTCCGATGGGCGGAGAGATTGTTGCCAGGAGCGGTAATGTATATTACCAGGTAAAGGATAGTGTGTACAGAACTAATATCCATACAAGGCAAACGACTTTATTATTTGTTTTTCCTGCCGGTTACAAAGGAAATATTACTACCGTCAATGCGGATGAAACATTATTAGCAGGAGCTAAGGCAAGTGATGAACAAAAAGAAGTATATCGCAAGAATCCTGAAAAGAAGGATTATTTCAACCTGATCTATGAGGCGAAGTTGCCTAACGATCTTTTTACTGTAGAAATCGCTGGAAAAAAACTCAACAAGATTCATACAGAGAATACATGGTTGGGTCATGTACAATTTTCTCCTACTGATCCCGATATTCTTATGTTTTGTCATGAAGGTCCATGGCATTTAGTGGATCGTATCTGGACGATCAATGTAAAAACAAAAGAAGCAACGCTTCGTCATAAACGCACCATGGATATGGAGATTGCTGGTCACGAATTTCCATCACCTGATGGAAAGAAGATATGGTTTGATCTGCAAATGCCAAAGGGGCAAACGTTCTTTCTTGGTAGCGTTGATTTAGCAACTGGTAAAGAAGAAAAGATCAGTCTCACAAGAAATGAATGGAGCATTCACTTTGCGGTTTCTGCTGATCAGAAATTATTTGCTGGTGACGGTGGTAATCCTGGTCAGGTAGCGAAAGCGCCCGATGGACAATGGATCTATTTATTTAAAAGAGATGGGGATCATTTCGTTTCGCAGAAATTGGTAAATATGAGAAATCATAACTACCGGTTAGAACCAAACGTGCATTTTTCACCTGATGGTAAATGGATTATTTTCAGAGCTAATTTTGAAGGTGACTCGCAAGTCTATGCAGTAGAAATTACTCAACATTGAATATTTCACGCAAAGACGCGAAGTTTACGCAAAGACGCAAAGAGTCTCTTGTATTCTTTGCGAGTCCTTTGCTCCTTTGCTCCTTTGCTCCTTTGCGTGAAAACCGAACTAAGTGAATTATAAATTTATCTACATGTTTTCTAAGAAAATCTTTTTAGTAGCAGCTCTCTCTTCTTCTCTTATTACAAATGCGCAACTGAAATGGCCCGCTGTTACCAAAACAACAAAGCCTTGGACACGCTGGTGGTGGGAGGGAAGTGCCGTTACTGCACCTGATCTTACCTGGAACCTGCAGCAATATCAGCAAGCTGGCTTAGGTGGAGTAGAGATCACGCCGATCTATGGTATCTATGGGTATGAAAAACAGTTTGTAAATTTTCTTTCTCCTCAATGGATGAAATTATTTCAACACACGTTGACAGAATCAAAAAGATTGAATATCGGTGTTGATCTTGCTAATGCAACCGGTTGGCCATTCGGTGGTCCATGGGTGACAGATGATGATGCGAGTAAAAGTATTTATTATAAAACATATACGGTTGCCGGTGGCAGTTCACTCAGTGAAACGATTGTTTACAACCAGGAAGCATGGGTAAGAACAGCTAATAATAAACCAGCAGGCATAGATTCAATACTGGCGCCTGTATCGGCAAACAAAAATTTACAAGCACTCGCACTTGATCAGATACAATATCCCGGTAAGTTGCCATTACAATCGTTGATGGCTTATAGTGATAACAAAACAGTATTGGATCTGACGAGTAAGGTAACTGCAGATGGAAAATTAAACTGGACAGCCCCAGCGGGCAACTGGACATTGTATGCTTTATTCGAAGGATTGCATGGCAAAATGGTAGAACGCGGAGCTCCGGGTGGTGAAGGATACGCTATCGATCATTTTTCTAAAACAGCTGCTAATAATTATTTCAAAAAATTTGACCAGGCATTTAAGGGATATGATCTTTCTTATCTCCGTTCTTTCTTCAATGACTCTTATGAAGTAGATGATGCAAGGGGACAGGCTAACTGGACACCCACTTTCCTGGCAGAATTTAAAAAGAGAAGAGGATACGATCTACGGGAACAATTGCCAGCGCTGTTTGGAAAAGACAATGAAGATAAAAACAGTCGTGTTATCTATGATTATCGTTCCGTCATTGATGAATTATTATTAGAAAATTTTACGGAGCAATGGAAGAAATGGGCGGTATCAAAAGGCAAGATGGTGCGTAATCAATCGCATGGATCACCGGCGAATACATTGGATCTGTATAGTGTAGTTGACATTCCTGAAACAGAAGGCACCGATATCTTACGGTTTAAGTTTGCTACGTCTGCTGCTAATGTTACGGGAAAAAAATTAGTCTCTTCAGAATCTGCTACCTGGCTCAATGAACATTTTCTTTCTTCCTGGGGTGATGTGAAGAAAGCGATCGATCTGTATTTTCTTGGTGGAGTTAATCATATCTTTTATCATGGTACCGCTTATTCTCCAAAAGATGCACCATGGCCAGGCTGGTTATTTTATGCAGCCGTACATTTTCAACCAAACAATCCGCAATGGAAAGATTTTCATGCATTGAATGAATACATCACACGCGTACAATCTTTTTTACAGCAGGGCAAACCTGACAACGATGTATTATTATACTATCCGATTGTCGATCGTTATTCGGAACCCGGCAATGCATTGCTTCAGCATTTTGATGGTATGGAAAGAAACTTTGAGAAAACACATTTTGAAGAAGTTTCTAAAGAAATGCTGGAGAAAGGATATAGTTATGATTTCTTTTCTGATAGGCAATTGCAAAATTTTACTTTTTCCAATAATAAGATCATCGGTGGCGGCAATAGTTATAAAGTAATACTGGTGCCGGGTGTTAAGTTAATGCCACTTCAGAGCATGAAGAAATTAGTAGCGCTGGCAAAACTAGGGGCCAAGATTATTTTTTATGAGATGTTACCGAATGGAGTACCGGGATTAGCTAACCTTGACAATCAGCAAAAAGAATTTACTGCACTGAAAAATCAGATAAAATTTGCGTCTGGTGATTTGAATACAAAACCGGGTGAAGGGAGTATCTTGATAAAAGCAACTGTTGGGAAGGGTCTTGTTTATGATGGTTCCAAAATAGACGTTTTACTGATGGCGGCTAATGTATATCCTGAACCAGTAATAGATAAAGGATTTTCATTTATCCGGAGAAAGAATACCAACGGATACACTTATTTTATTACCAATCGTACTGATAAAACCATAGCTGAATGGACAAATTTGCGAATCAAAGCAGCCAGCGTGGCTATTTTCAATCCTGTTACCGGCGCGAATGGAATGGCTGAAGTTGAAGGGGAAATGAAACCAATGAAATTAGTGGATGTGACAACAGGAGAAACAGAAATGACTAAAAACGATCAAACACAGATCTATTTGCAATTACAACCAGGTGAATCTTGTATTGTACAAACATTCAACACAGCTGTCCAGGCTGCTCCATACGCTTATTATAAAGCATCAGGTCAGACAACAGAAATAAACGGCGACTGGACAATTGAGTTCCTGAATGGTGGACCTGTCATTCCTCAAAAAATAGAAAAAGGGAAATTAGGATCATGGACAGACCTCGAAGGAGATGCAGTAAAGAATTTTTCCGGAACAGCTAAATACTCTATTTCTTTTGCAAAACCAGTAGGAAATGCCGTTGCCTATACTTTATTTCTCGGGAGCGTGCATGAAACAGCTGAAGTGATATTGAATGGAAAAAGCATTGCTACGCTTATCGGTCCGTCTTACCAGGTAAATATTCCTGCCAGTACATTGAAAGAAACCAATAGGCTTGAGATCATAGTGGCGAATCTCATGGCAAACCGTATTTCTTATATGGACAAGAACAACCTGCCATGGAAGATTTTTTATAATACTAATATGCCGGCCAGAAGAAGAGAGAACAGTAAGAATGGGATCTTTGACGCATCATCATGGAAACCTTTGCCGTCAGGATTATCAGGTCCGGTAACATTAACGCCTATGGCCGTTGTAAGAGGGAATTGAGAAATATTTCTTAAAACGCATTTATATACAATGGGAAGAATAAGAAATAGCATATCATTCATTTTTATTTGTCTAGCAATAGGTATTACAAATAAAATATCCGCTCAGCAGCAACTTGGAGTCACGGAAACAGCTACAACTGGTTCTTTCCCTTTGTCGGCCCCGGGATTTAAGACCATGATCTATGTTGATCCTGCTGATGCTACCGTTACAAGTATCGCTGCCAATGCTTTTTCAAAAGATCTTCGATCGATAACCGGCATTGAAACATCAGTAAACACCGGAAAGAATTTTTTGACTGACTATGCGATCGTCATTGGTACCATCGGGCATTCACCAATGGTCGATAGCATCATTAAAGCGAATAAAATAAATGTTCAATCCATAAGAGGTCAATGGGAACGGTTTATTATTCGTGTGATTGATCAGCCATCGAAAAAAGTTAAAAGTATTTTAGTGATTGCCGGTAGCGACAGGCGCGGTACTGCTTTTGGAGTATTTGAATTATCAAGAAAAATGGGTGTCTCTCCGTTTTATTGGTGGGCCGATGTAACGCCACTGAAAAGAAAGCAACTGTTTGTCACCGCTAATTATCAATCTGCTTCACCTTCCGTAAAGTATCGCGGTATTTTTATTAATGATGAAGATTGGGGCATTCAACCATGGGCCGCTAAGAAAATGGATACGGCGATAAAAGATATAGGGCCGCGTACCTATGAAAAAGTATTTGAACTCCTGCTACGTCTGAAAGCGAACTATATCTGGCCCGCCATGCATCCCTGCACAAAGGCATTTTATTATTATAAAGAAAATCCTCGTATCGCCGATCAGTATGCGATTGTAGTTGGTGGCAGTCATTGCGAACCTATGCTGCGCAACAATGTATTTGAATGGGCAGAAAATTATGAGAATGAATATGGTAAGAAACCGGGTGAATGGCGTTATGATCTCAACAAAGAAGAGATTTATAAGTACTGGGATGATCGGGTAAAAGAATCTGTTCATTATGAATCTGTTTATACAGTTGGTATGCGGGGTGTACATGATGGCAGCATGCCCGGTCCGAAAGATCCTGATGAAAAATTGAAACTGCTGGAGAATGTTATCATCGACCAGCGCAAGATATTAGGGATCGATTTCAATGAACCTGCACAAGATATTCCGCAAATATTTGTTCCGTATAAAGAAGTATTGAGTTTGTATAGAAGAGGATTGCCATTGGCAGATGATATTACTATCATTTGGCCGGACGATAATTATGGATATATCCGTCAATTGCCCAATCAGCAGGAGCAGCAACGCAAAGGTGGGCACGGAGTATATTATCATCTATCTTATTGGGGAGCACCACAGGATTATTTATGGTTGTCTTCCACTTCGCCGGTATTGATCTCTTATGAAATGACAAAAGCTTACCAGGATGGCGCAACCAAACTCTGGGTAGTTAATGTTGGTGATATAAAACCCGCCGAAGCAGAGACACAATTTTATATGGACCTTGCATGGAACATCAATCAATGGAAACCTGGTAAAGCAAATGAATATTCTTATGCATGGGCAGAAGAAACATTCGGGAAAAAATTCGCAAGAGAAATAGCTTATATCAAGGATCAATATTATGCACTGGCAAGACAAGTCAGACCGGAACATATGAATTCAGTTAACTTTTTCTGGGAAAATGAAGAAGATCGACTAATCCGTTATAATAAGATTGCTAGTCTTGCAACCACCATTTATAACACAATTGATCCTTCACTCAAGGATGCTTTTTATGAATTGATCTTATACCCGGTACTTGGTGCAAAACTGATGAATGAAAAATTCGTATTCGCCAGGTATAATATTTTAGAATATGCTGATAAGGACAAAGAATTTGATAACGGAGATCCAAAAGCGAAAGGAAATGCTGATCGTTCACGGATGGCTTTCGACAGCATCGCCACTATCACTGATATTTATAATAAGCAAATAGCCGGCGGCAAATGGGATGGTATGATGAGCTGGCACCCGCGTGATCAAAAAGTATTTGCTATGCCGCTGATAGTTAGCGATACATCTCACCTCAACATCGATTCACTCGTGCGTACATTAGGATATAAGGGAGTACCTGATTTTTCTATCCAGGCTTCCGACTTTACAATGAAGAAGGATGGTAGCAATGCCAAAATAGAGATCATTAAAGGGTTAGGGGTTACCGGGGACGGTGTTACACTTCATTTTAATAATACAAAGAACACAAACGATTCTGCATACATTGAATTCAATCTTTCTGATCATGAAGGTATTTATGAGATCAGGGTTAAATGTCTGCCTGATTTTGATACAGAGTTCTCTAAATATCTACGCTACCATATTGCTGTTGATAATGAAAAGCCTATTGAAATAAATGTATACGCCGAAGCTGAAAGTAAAGAATGGCGCGAAAATGTGATAAGGGGATATTCAGCAGGGAAGTCAACACACAAGATCAATGAGCATAGCAAACTCAGGATATGGCTGAAAGATAAAAATCTTGTTATTAATGCCATCGAATTTTATCATCAACGTGCTAACTAAATAACCATGAACGCCAGGCAAAAAGTGTTTCTCTTCGCCGCATTTTTTTCTACTCAATTGTTTGCCCAGACAAAGGAGATAAAATATTTATCGGGTACCGATACAAAACATACGGTGAAATGGGATTTCTTCTGCACCGCCGGGCATAATAGTGGTGCATGGGGAAAGATCGATGTGCCAAGTAACTGGGAGCTGCAGGGGTATGGTAATTATAATTATGGCCGCGATTATAAAACAAACGGAAAGAATAGCCGCTTCAATGATGAACAGGGATTGTATAAATACCAGTTCACTGTGCCATCAGGCTGGAAGAATAAAAGCATCAATATCGTTTTCGACGGCAGCATGACGGATACTGAAGTAAAGATCAATGGTAAATCTGCCGGCGCTACTCACCAGGGAGCATTTTATCGTTTTAAATATGATATCAGTGCTTTGCTATTCTTTGACAAACCAAATACATTAGAAGTTACGGTTAGCAAGATGAGCGCCGATGCCAGTGTAAATAATGCAGAACGTCTGGCGGACTATTGGGTATTTGGAGGAATATTTCGTCCGGTGTTTTTAGAAGCCATGCCGCAAAAATATATTGATCGGGTAGCTATCGACGCAAAGGCAGATGGCAAGTTTACCATGGGTGTCTGGACAAAAGGTGTTTATGAAAAAGCTACTATTGTTACTACCATTACCGGAGCTGATAAAAAAGTGATATCAACCAGTAAAAATATATTTATTGGCGGGGATCGTTATTTAAGGGTCGTGGCACAAGTTGATCATATTAAATCATGGACATCAGAATCTCCCGATTTATATACTGCTACTGTCGTAATGCAGGATGCTGCCGGAAAAAAATTATATGAGACGAAAGAAAAATTCGGTTTCCGTACCATCGAGATCCGTCACGGTATGGGCGTATACATAAATAATGTACAGGTAAAATTCAAGGGTGTTAACCGACATTGCTTCTGGCCGGAGACGGGTAGGGCATTGAGCGAGGATCAGCAGTTATTGGATGCAACGATGTTAAAGGAAATGAATATGAATGCGGTTCGTTGCAGTCATTACCCACCCGACGAATATTTTTTAAAGGTTTGCGACAGCATCGGCATTTATGTATTGGATGAATTAGCAGGATGGCAAAAATTTTATTCTACCAAGGCAGGTGAGCCATTGGTAAAAGAAATGGTATTACGCGATGAGAACCATCCTTCCATTATTTTCTGGGATAATGGAAATGAAGGCGGCACCAATAAAGAACTTGATGACGATTTTGTACAATGGGATTTTCAAAAACGGCCCGTTATTCACCCGCATCATCGTCCGGGTAATGATTTTAATGGCATCGATTGTAATCACTATGAAGATTATTATAGCACCCAAAAAATTCTCAACGATTCATTGATCTATATGCCCACTGAGTTTTTACACTCGCAGGACGATGGTGGTGGTGGTTCAGCTATGGAAGATTTCTGGAACCTGCATTGGAAATCACAAAGATCAGCTGGTGGATTTATCTGGGCTATGCTTGATGAGGCAGTCGTACGGACTGATCTCGGCAATGTACTTGATGCAAATGGATTAAATGCAAATGATGGTATACTTGGTCCGCACCGTGAGAAAGAAGGTAGTTATTATGCACTTCGTGAAATATTTTCTCCAATAAGATTAACTATGCCGGTACAGTTAGCTGCTAATTTCAATGGACAAATCCCCTTGGAGAATCGTTTTCATTTCACCAATGCCAATCAATGTACGTTTTACTGGGCACTGGTCAATTTCAGTAAACCATTCGATCGGTTCGATGGATATGTAGTCGAACAAAAAGGTACGATCGTTTCTCCAAACATAGCGCCTGTACAGCAGGGAACATTGCAGGTAAACCTTCCTGCAGATTTTAATAGCTATGACGCATTGGTGATCGTTGCTAAAGATAACTTCGGAAGAGAATTGTATAAATGGACATCGAATATAAAAAGTAATGCCGCTCTTATCAGCGACTTCGTCACTGCTAAGAATGATTCTACTGGTATAAGGGAAACTGACAGCACATACAGTATCACAGGCGGCGAAGTAACAGTAGTCCTTGATAAGAGAACCGGTAACATGCTGACAACAAAGAATACTGCGAATGATTATGTCTTGTCATTTAACAACGGCCCCGTATTAGTAAAAGGAAATGCAACGCTTGTTTCAGGAAAAACGTATAAGGAAGGTAATGAACAAGTGGTAGAGTTTACTTACAACGGCGATATGAAGTATACTAAATGGAAGATCAATGCGAGTGGATGGACAACACTTGAATATGAATATAGTGCTGAGGGAGATCAGCCATTCACTGGTATTACTTTTCATTATCCGGAAAACTATGTACTTGGCAGCCGTTGGTTAGGCAAAGGCCCATCACGTCAATGGAAAAACAGGTTGGCAGGAACACCGGTAAATGTTTGGGAGAATATTTATAATAATACACATACTGGTTATCCTCCGCAGGTATATCCTGAGTTTAAAGGATACTATGGTGAAGTAACCTGGATGGAGTTAAGTACAGTAGAAGGGAAACTATACATTGCCAGTAAAGAAAGCGGTTTGTTCGTACGACTCTTTGATTTTTATGGATTGAGCAGCGCTACCAAACCTTTTCCAGAGTTACCATCAGGCGATATTTCATTTCTTGACTGTATACCACCAATGGGAACGAAACTCGCAACGGGACTTACTACCAATACCAGGGTGTATGGCCCGCAAAGTGAATTGAATCATGTTAGTGGTAACAAGAAAAGGACATTGTATTTCTATTTCGGATTGCCAAAGACTACCAGTAGCAAAGAACAATATAGCAGGCCGGCTGTGGACAATGTATTTTAATCATAGGATGTATTAATTTAGAGAACTTAGTACTTATAATGAAGCTTAGACTATTTATACTACTTGGATTATTCTGCCTGAATGCGACAGCTCAAAAGATCGATAGACAAGCAGTCGTGCGCAGGCATAACGTTAATGTATCAAAGATTGATTCATTGTCATCATTGTCTGTTGGCAACGGTCAGTTTGCTTTTACTGTCGATGCCACAGGTCTGCAAAGCTTCCCTGATTATTATTCCAAAGGAGTTGGATTGGGAACGCAGTCAGAATGGGGCTGGCACAGTTTCCTAAACACCCAGAAATATAAATTTGAAGAAACATTAAAGACATACGATCTCGAAGGAAGAAAGATTCCTTACACAGTTCAGATAAAAGAACCGGAAAGAAGCAAACAAGCTGTTGACTATTTCCGTGTCAATCCTCATCGCCTGCAATTAGGAAATATTGGATTAGAAATAAAAAAGAAAGATGGTTCGTTGGCAGGCCTCAGTGATATTCAGCATATCGATCAGCAACTCGATCTATGGACAGGTATGATCAAAAGTAAATTCACAGTAGAGGATGTTTCCGTTGAAGTAACCACCTACGCTCACCAGCAAATGGATGCTATTGCTGTACGTATCGTATCTCCATTGATCGCCCAGCATCGCTTGTCGATTCGATTAAGGTTTCCTTATCCTAATGCACAGTTTAAAGATGTTGGTAATAATTATTCAAGCGAAACGAAACATACAACCAATGTAGAAAAAAGAAGCAGTGGCTATATCTTATTACATCGCGAGCTGGATGAATGTAATTATTATGTACAGGCGTCGTGGAAACAGAACGCAGCCTTTGCTATCAAACAACCACATTATTTTTTGATCAGTCCTTCTGGTAACGACAATGTCTTTGAAGCAGGATTTCTTTTTTCTCCTGCTAATGATGGAACTGAAGTGCCGTCATTTTCTGAAAC